>CAIWIS010000746.1 GCA_903912795.1 uncultured Bacteroidales bacterium | reverse complement strand
TGCTATTACGTGGGATTTGGATAATGACAACGGGCAAGGAAATGAATTCGATTTCGATATGTCTCTGAAGTTTTCAGGGAAAGGATTTGATTATTCCAACGAAGTGCATACATTTAAAAATATGCGCGGTTTACCCGAAGCTGATAAATACTTTTACGACCCACGCTGGCGACAAAACGAACAGCTTATTTACCCCGACGAAAAAGTGTCGTACAACAAAATTTTCAACGAAGGGAAATGGGATTATTGCTGGTTTGTGTTCGACGAAGACGATGATTGCAACCGCTGGGAACGTGTTGAATTTTACGAACCACGTAGTTTATGGAAAATTGGTGGCGAAAAAGGCGGTCTTGACCAAAACAAGCAAGCCGACTCAGCAGGTGACCGGGGAGAATTCGACCTCGACAATTCAGGTAATGGCGGTTTGTATATTTCAGCCTTCGATGGTCGCCTGCATTTGTATGGTGCCGAGTGGGGTGCGTGGCGTGTGGATATGAATGCGGCAAGTTTTCAGGGTTATGGCGGACTTTATCCTCCGGCAAAAAAGCATGTCCGCGATCAGCGCGACCCCGAAAAGTTTGCCACTGTACGTTACGAGGACAAGAACAAAAATGAATTTATTGATCTGATTCAGTACGATTTGGATGGTGATACGATTTTCGAGGAAACGGTTTCGCTTACTGCTTTGGGTATCGACGATAAAGCGGTAGTAATTAATACCGGCGCATCAAATTACAAACTGTTGAATAAAACCTTTGCAAAACTGACGAATCAAATCTGGCAACGGGCTTTAACGGTGAAGCAAATTGCCGAAAAGCAGGGTGTAAATACCAACTGGTACGCCTTTTGGCAACAACCGCGCACTGCAAGCGAAAAATATCAGTATGGTTATTGGCTCACGTTTTATTTGTACAAAGACATGTGTCATCAAGCTCTTTTGAAAGGAAATAATGCATTGAAAAAGAAACTCGATGTAGCGTACTATTCAGGAAATTGGACAACCTTTAAATAACTGCCCCTAACCCCTAAAGGGGAATATTAGATGATGGTATTTGATAATGATTAAATTTGAATTAAACCATGATGTACAACTTTTTGAAATCGAAACTTTTTAAAAGTCCCCCTTTGGGGGGATTTAGGGGGCTTTTTATTATTTTATTTCTTACATCTACTCTGAATGCACAACTCCATGTTGCAGGTATTTTTGGAAATAATGCTGTTATTCAGCAAAACTTAGCTGTGCCGGTGTGGGGAAAAGCTACACCAAATTCAGCCGTTACAGTCGAATTTGCCGGACAAAAAAACACAGCCATTGCTAACGAAACGGGTGAGTGGATGCTGCGATTGCAACCTATGAATGCCGATGGAAAATCATATACCTTATCCGTAATTTCGGGTTCTGAAAAAATAAGTTTTACGAACCTAAAAATTGGTGAAGTTTGGCTGGCTTCGGGACAGTCGAACATGCAGTGGAAAATTTCAAACGGAGTGCTGAATCAGGAACAGGAAATTCAGAAAGCCGATTTTCCAGATATACGATTTAATACCATCGAACCAACAACTTCAGCTCAACCTTTGTCTGACATTCCCCGAAAAGATTGGAAAATTTGTTCGCCTCTGAATGTTCCCGATTTTTCGGCAGTAGCCTATTTTTTTGCTCGCGGATTACATTTGGATAAAAAAGTGCCTGTTGGAGTTATTGTGGCTGCTCGTGGAGCGACCAATCTCGAAACATGGATATCGCCCGAACGGCTGGCAACTCATCCCGATTTTACCGAAGCTGTGAATAACTTCGATACCGATACTGCACGTTGGAACACTAAAGTTCGTGCAGCCATTCAATCAGAGATTGACCGCGATAAAATTGCTAATACATCGTTAGCTGGTATCAATCAAAAGGTGCATACACTTACCTACAACGATGCTGCGTGGACGAAAACCGACTATCCGCTCAATATGCCAAGGATGGGCTATCCCGGATTTTGGGGTTTGATCTGGGTACGAAAAACCTTCGAAATCCCTGCCGGAAAAGCTGGTAATGAATGGAAACTGATTTTACCCATCAAGGATCAAAACGACCGTATTTACCTGAATGGAAAAGAAATAGCACAAGGCGTTTCCAATCTGAAAATTAAAGAAATAATTTTACCAAAAACATTGCTTAAAACTGGTAAAAACCTGATAGCCATTCGTATGTATGTACATTGGGGTAGTGCCGAAATTGGAAATGAGGAGGTTTCGTGTTATTTGCAATCAAACAATAATCAGCGGATTGAACTGAACGGAAATTGGGCACATTCGGATAAAATTGAACCGGCTGTAGCACAATGGCAGAATTATTACAACACCAACAACGTAAATTACAATGCTATGATTGCACCGGTGATTCCTTACGGTATTCGTGGTTTTTTGTGGTATCAGGGCGAAAACAATGCAAGTCGTTTTAAGCAATATGCCGAACTACAACCCATGCTTATTGACGATTGGCGTGTACGTTGGCAGCAAGGTTATTTGCCATTTTTATTTG
>CAIWIS010000745.1 GCA_903912795.1 uncultured Bacteroidales bacterium | reverse complement strand
TAATATATGGATTTCAACTATCGAAGGAGTTTCAGTCTTTAATCCGGTAACTGAAAAATTTTTCAACCTCAACAAATACACCTCCAAAGAATCTATTTTCAGACATACCATCCTTTCAATGAAATACATTGATGGTGAGATTCTCATTAGTAGCAAAGAAGGATTATGGAAAATTAATACGCTAACAAATCTTATTACAGATGAAATTGCAAAAAGCATTTGTAGCAATATCACAAAATTTAGAATTCAACCTATTTTAAATCTCAAATCAATTAAAGTTTTTTTTAAAGATAAAAACGATAATTATTGGATAACTGCCAATAATCATATAATTGCATCTAAAATAATCAACAACAAGTTATTAGTAATTGATGAAATTGTAATTGATAAGGCTAACAAAGTAGAAACAACTGTATTATATCAGGATAATCTTTCAACTATTTGGGCAGGAACAGCAGATCGTGGTCTTTTCAAATTAATTGAAGAAAAAGGGAAATACAACCCTCTGAAAGTTTACTCCAACAATAATAATTCTCTTTCAGTAATTACGGATATTTTACAAGATAATTCATCTAATTTGTGGATAAGCTCCCGAAGCGATGGTGTAATTTTTATTCCTAAAAGTGAATTGAACAAAGATGTGATTTCTGTATCAAAATTAAACGAGAATTCGCTTTCAACCAATAAAATCAAAAGTATTTATATCTCCCGCGATAACACAATTTGGTTGGGTTCATTGGGTAATGGCGTTTTTTACTCGAACAATGCAGGATTGAAATTTCAGAATTATCAACTCTCAGTTAACCTTAACAACCCAGCGGTTAATTATACCCGTGCAATAAGTAAAGACATTTACAATAGGTTATGGTTTGGAACATTGTTTGAAGGGCTTTATGTGTATGATCCAAAAAATCAGCAAGTTGTGAAATCAATGCTAAGCAGAAAATCAGTTTTCTCATTAGTCAAGATTGATATATCGCATTATTTGGTTGGATGTACTGATGGATTATACATTATTAGTTATTCTAAAAATAGTTTTGCCATTGAAAAACTTAACACGAATAATAAAATTAATGGTCCTGTTTTTTCAATTACAAAAAATGCGGATAAAATATGGGTTGGCACAGGAACCGGATTTGCAAGTTTTACATTATCTTCCGATTTTAAAACAACACAAATTAAAAACTATTCTACTCCTCTCTTGGTAAATCCTAAATCACAAAATACAATCCGAAAAGTAAGATACGACCAGCAAAGAAATTGTGTATGGATAGGTGGAGAAACCAGCGGCCTAGTAAAAGCTACTTTAGATAAGAGCTTTAATATCAGGAGTTTTGAGTCGATAAACAAAACCTTTAAAATTGGTTCAAACAATAATTATATAAGTGATATTTATATCGACAATGAAAACAACTGTTGGGTAGCTTCGCGGGGTGGACTTATTCATTTACAGTTTTCAAACTCCGATAAAATAAGCAAAATTTCTATTTTTACCACAAATAATGGACTTCCAAGTAATCTGGTTCAATCGATTACAAGTGACAAGAATGGAAATTTGTGGTTAGGAACAATCAGAGGGCTTGTAAAATTCAATATTAAATCGCACGAAATTATCAATTACGACATAAACGATGGAATTCAAGATTATGAATTTTCTGAACATTCATCGTTTGTAGATGCTAACGGCACAATGTATTTTGGTGGAATAAATGGAGTGTCCGAATTTTCGCCAAACGAAATGCGATATGATAATTTTGTAGAACCTGTGGTTATAAGCGAAGTGATGATCAATGGTGTAAATGTAAAAGATCGCTTCGTAAACACAAGAAGCGAAGTGCCAACTTTAGCATATAATGAAAATAATATTAAATTTAATTTCATTTCGTTGAATTATATCAACCCGTTGAAATGTAAATATGCTTACATGCTCGAGGGGTATGATAAAGATTGGGTATACACATCTGCTGAATTTAAAAAGGCTGAATATTCTAATTTGCCAAGTGGTAAATATGTATTTAAAGTGAAAGCCACCAACGAAGATGGTATATGGAGTTCTGAACACACTACTACCTACTTTGAAATTCGACCTTCATTCTGGCTTTCTTTTCCGGGTTTTTTATTTTACACAGTGTTATTG
>CAIWIS010000744.1 GCA_903912795.1 uncultured Bacteroidales bacterium | reverse complement strand
ATCGAAAAGTGTAAATTTGGGTGGCTATAAAATATTCGACTCCAGCAACTTACTTACAGGATTTCCAAATCATTTGATACCCGCTAACACTATAATTCCATCCGGTGGGTGTTTGGTGGTGTTTGGTGGTGGAACTCCCACAGGTTTATTTGGTGGTGCCGTAGTACAAACTTCTACTTCGGGCGATTTAAACATGAATAATGCGGGCGATATAATTACGCTGACAGATGCTGATGGTGCTGTAATTTTAAGTTTTGATGTTACGCCTTTGTCCGATAATCCAAACGAATCGTATACCAGATCACCTGATATTACTGGCGATTTTATTCAACATCATTTAGCCAAAGATGGTTTATTTTTCTCGCCTGGTACAAAAGCTGACGGAACACGATTTTTACCATAATCTGCATTTATACTGCAAATTACAGGATAGTTATGAATAAATATAGAAAAATATCAACTCCATGAAAAGGCTGTTAATTGCTTTGGTTTTACTTATTATTTTAGTGCCCGGTTTTCTGTGTGCTCAGGATTTGCAGTTGAATCGCTACACTTTTGGCGAAGGCATTATTATTTCTGGAGATGAAGGCTATTCTATAAAGCTGGGGGGCATTGTGCAACCGTCATTCGAAAGTAAACTATTTACCGATCCAACTCACCCCGACGCATTTAATCGTTTCCGCATGAGGAGGTTAAATATCCGCCTTGCAGGCGATGCTGCGAAACAAAAAGTAGAATATGGATTGCAAATTGATTTAAGTGGAACTGGCGAGACTGGCGATGCTTCGAGCAGTATTTTGATGGACGCATGGGTGGCTTATAATTTGACTAAGCAAATCCAATTCACTTTTGGTCAACGTAGTACGCCAACCGATAATCGTGAGCTGACCATGGGTTCACAATCTTTACAACTCGTGGAACGAAGTAAGCTAACTTCAGCATTTAGTAATATTCGTGAATTTGGATTATTTGTTGACGGCACTTTCAATACCGGTGGCGATTCGTACTTAAAGCCGTGTGTCACAATTACTAATGGCGATGGTTTAAACGTAGTGCAAAAGGATCATGGTGGGTTAAAATTTGGAGGGCGATTGGATTATTTGCCTTTTGGATTGTTCACCAATTTTGGTCAATTCCGACAGGCTGATGTGGTGCGCGAACTGACACCTAAGTTAGTTATTGGTGGTAATCTTAGTCATAATATTGGCATCAGCAGTCGTAATGGCAAAGAAAGTGGAACGATACTTTATCTTGACAGTTTATCGCAGGAATCGTTACCAAATTTCACAAAATACGGAATAGATTTTTTGTTTAAATACCGTGGATTTTCGGTCATCGGCGAGTTTGTAGGAACAGCAGCAACAGTTCCAACCAATATTCGGCAACGAGTTAGAACCGACGGAACCACCGCTACTACTTTTGTTGATAATAACGGTGTTCAGAATGTATCCAATTATGTAAAAGAACGTATGATATTGGGAAAAGGCTACAATATACAAGCCGGATATGTATTTAAAAACCGCATTTCGGTAGATGCAAGGTACACACATATAGCTGCTGATACACATTCGTTTTTAAACAATGGTACGTTCTACAACCGACCAAATTATTATACGGTAGGCATATCAAAATACTTAAGCAGAGGCTATGGTATGAAAATACAAGGTTCAGTTACTTATGCTACTCCCAAAGCAGGCTCAAATGATTTATCGGGCATGCCAATCACAGGTAATGAGTGGATAATGAATGTAATAACTTCAATAGCTTTTTAAGTCATGAAAGAATTTCTGATTATAACGCTATGTTTTGTAACCGTTTGTTGTAAGGCACAAATGAGCCCGCAACCAAACAAGATGACGGAAAAGTTTTTCCCTGAACCTGCCATTGAAATAACTACGCCTACTTTTTTGAAGAAAAAAGGTTTTACAACTTACGATGAACTGATTGCCTTTATCAATTCAAAGCAAAGTAAACACATCGACATTATGACTTTGAGTTATATTGGTACTAGTCAAAAAGGGAAACAAATTCCAATGATTCGGTTGCAAAAGAAAAATGGCAACGAAAATAAAATCAAAGTTTGGTTGCAAGCTTGCTTACATGGCGATGAGCCGGCAAGTACTGAGGGTATGCTATTTTTGTTAGATAAGCTGTTAAATGATACGGAATATAGTTATTTGCTCGATAGGCTTGAAATTTCGATAATTCCGATGGCCAATATTGATGGAAACCAAATACAAGAACGTGTTTCAGCTAATGGACTTGATTTAAACCGCGATCAGACAAAGTTAATGGCACCCGAAAGTAATCTTCTTAAAAAAGCATTTAGTGATTTTAATGCAGATGTGGCTATGGATTTTCATGAATATCAACCTTTTCGGAAAGACTATGCACAGCTTAGCACGTATGGAATTGCTCCTCAATTTGATGTTATGCTAATGTATTCGGGCAATTTGAATATTCCTCCAAGTTTGAGAGCATATACTAAATCAAAATTTGTTGAAAATGCAGCAAAATTACTCGACGAAAATAAATTGACACATCATGATTATTTTACTTCCGATAAAATTTTAGGCGAAATACAGCTTAGTCAAGGGTCGCTGAGTGCCCGCTCAAGTGCCACTTCGTATGCACTTACCAATTCCGTTTCGAGCTTAATAGAAATAAGAGGTGGCGGATTGGGACGCACTTCGGTAAAACGTAGAGTGTATAGTACTTTCTTGGTAGCAAGTTCGTACTTAAAAACTGCTTATGACAATGTTGACGAAGTAAAAGCCGAAATTAAAAAGGCAGTGGACAATCCAAATTCAGAAGTTGTGGTAAAAAGCAAAACGCCGGTTTCGAAACAAAAATTGAAAGTAATTGATGTTGAAACAAATAACGAAATAGAAATAGAGATAAATATAGGAGATGCTTGGCAAACAAAACCAATACTAACTCGCACAAGACCTACAGCATATATTTTACTGCCAACTCAAGAAATGTTGGTCGAGAAATTAAAAATTTTAGGGCTGCAAGTAAAACAATTGGAAAAGGCGGTAAATGTGGAAGTTGAAAATTATGTTGTAACAGCCTATGAAAAAGAAATTGAAAAGTACGAAGGCGTTTTTCAACAGAAAGTAAGTACAAAAACTACATTAATAAAGCGGGAATTTCCTTTGGGTAGTTTTATAATCTACATGAACCAACCGAAGTCAAATTTAGCAATTGAGGTACTTGAGCCTGAAGCACCAAACAGCTTTGTTTCTTTTTCGGTACTTCAAACTGCCATAAATCAAGAATTACCCATTTACCGATATTTAGCAAAAACCACATTATAAATCATATCATCAAAATAATTATTGTATGAAGAAGCTATTGTTGTATTTTTATATACTAGGTTTATTCTCTATTTCAATTTGG
Organism: uncultured Bacteroidales bacterium; assembly: GCA_903912795.1. GTDB lineage: Bacteria > Bacteroidota > Bacteroidia > Bacteroidales > Paludibacteraceae > Paludibacter. The sequence goes on along the minus strand of CAIWIS010000744.1, from coordinate 2,173 downwards.
GATTTAAACGCTCAAAACAAAGCAAGTTTTGAATTGGGGAGCGGACTTAATTTCAGGATGAATGATGGTGCTTATCAATTCAAAATTGGTGGTATGATTCAACCTTCGGTGAGCCTTGAGAAAATGAATAGTGCGAAACCCGATTACTATTTTAATTCAAAACGCACCTATTTTAATATTTCCGGTGCTGCGCTCAAAGAAAAGGTAAGTTTTTTCCTGCAAACTGATTTCAGTCTGGGTACACCATTGTTGGATGCTTGGGTGGCATATAAGCCGACCAACAATTTGACAATTTCGTTAGGTCAAAAACAATCCATTGCCAATAACCGCGAAATGTTGATTATGGAAGACAAACTCCAGTTTGACGAAAGAAGTTTACTGAGTACCAGCTTGAGTGGCAGTGGTCGTGAATTTGGACTTTTTATTTCTCAAAAAATTACATTGAAAAGACTGGGTATTATTCCTCAATTGGCAATAACAAGTGGTGATGGACGAAATTCCTTTGGAATTGATTCGCGCGATGTAGATAAAGGCGGTTTAAAATATTGCGGCAGAATTGATGTGTATCCGCTTGGCCTTTTTGTTGCCGGAAATGATGATTTGATTGCAGATTTGGCACACGAAAAAGCCCTAAAGATGGTTTTAGGTGGAGCTACAAGTTACAATTCAGGAGCAAGTAATTCGGTAGGCGAAGGACATGGTGATTTTCAGTTCTACGATGTAAATGCTACACCAAAATTGCCCGATTACCGCAAGTTTTATGGCGATATACTCTTAAAATATCAAGGTTTTTCGCTTTTAGGTGAGTTTGCATTGACTTCGGCAACCTCATTGGATGGTAGTTATACAGCTGCTGCCACCACAAGTCCATTAATTCCAACGCAAATAAGTGAGTATTTGGCACTCGGAACGGCTTACAATGCACAGCTTGGATATGTTACAAAAAATGGTTTTGCACTTGACCTGCGATATGATGAGTTGATTCCTGAATTTGCTAATAATACTAATTCAGTATTGAGAAAAACTAATGGAATGACAGTTGGATTTTCAAAATACTTCAAACAGAACAATCTCAAACTGCAATCTTCATTTTCTTCGATAAACTATGGTAATAATACGAGTAAGTTAGTAGGTTCAGTTTTAATTCAACTAGTATTTTAGATTTTTTTAAAATCAATGAAATTTTTAAATCAACTTTTCCTTTTAATTATTTTACAAGGTTTTGTAGCCTGTAAGCAAGAAACAATAATACCTCCTGTTACTACCGATAAAACACATTTTAAGGTTCTATTTGTAGGCAATAGCTTTACTTTTTATAACGAAGGAGTTGATTTTCATTTACAAAAAATGTTAGATGCTGATGCTTCAAACGATACTGCTATCAAATATTATATACAAAAAATTGCAGTCAGTTCGTATACACTTCAAGCTCATTACGGAGATGTTTTGACCCTCAATAAAATTAAAAGTGATAAATGGAACGTTGTAGTTCTCCAGGAACAAAGCACCAGACCCATCAACAATCCCAGTTTGTTTCTGGAATATGCTACTAAATTGGATTTAGAAATTAAAAAAATAAATGCCAAAACAGTGCTTTATATGACTTGGGCTCCCAATGATTCACCTACTGACATAAATACAATTGCTTCTTCATATTATTCTGTAGGTTCGCAAATAAGTGCACAAGTAGCCCCGGTTGGCAAGGTTTGGGAATTAGCTCAAAAAAACAATCCACTAATTAACTTTTACTTCACCGATAATAAACATCCTTCGTTAGCAGGAACCTACTTAGTTTCGTGCGTTTTTTATTCTTGTTTGTTCAACAAAAACCCTATTTCCAACACCTACCTTCCAACAGGAATGACCACTCAACATGCTTCGATAATTCGAAAAGCAGTGTATGATTTTTTTAAATAATTTATATATGTTCAGTTTGCAATATCAATAAGAATCTTGCTATGCAATTGAAAGTAACAAGAAGAGTTTACAACTTTTGATTCTCTGATTTTTATTGAATTGTAATTACATATCGATAAATAAATCTTATAATTATGTTTTGTGATATGCATCACATTGTTTATATTTGCAGCATATTCTAAAAATCAACACAATATGCAAAACGATTGTAGAAACTGCCCTTTTAAAACAAAAGCCACATCCACCTTAAGTGATT
>CAIWIS010000743.1 GCA_903912795.1 uncultured Bacteroidales bacterium | reverse complement strand
GAATCAGTCTGTTCACTGTAAATCACTTTTTGCAATAAATAATACAGCTTTTATTTGTGATCACTCAACCTATGTAAATCCATCTGATATTATTATTCCAAATTTAAGTTTGAATATATTAAAAGTGAATTTTGTTAGTGATATATTTGAAAAATATAATATTGCAAATTCTAAACATAACAGAAAAATTTTTATTGGTAGAAGTGGTTATCGTGATTTGATAAATGGACCGGAGGTTGAAGAATATTTTGTTAATTTGGGTTTTGAGGTTATTTTACCTCACTTACTTACTTTAAAAGAAAAAATCGAAACATTTAATCAAGCTTCAATAATAATTGGTCCATTTTCAAGTGGGTTTACCAATATTATTTTTTGTAAACCTGGAACAAAAATTCTTACATTTGCCAATTTTCATAGGACTTTTGATAGTTATTTAAGTACATTTTCTGAATTTTTTGAACTCGAACTATTAATGTTAACAGGTATAGATAATGGCCTTTCAATAACAGATGATTCGTATATTGATTTAGAAAATGTTAAGAATGCATACTCACAGCTTATCAAATAATTATTGTATGTATGGTATGAAATCACTCAAACTTATCCAACTTCCAAAAATATCTGACCCTCGCGGAAATCTATCTTTCCTCGAAGGAAATAAGCATATTCCATTCGAAATAAAGCGTGCATATTGGATTTACGATGTGCCCGGAGGGGAAACGCGTGGTGGACATGCTTTCCGTGAGCAACAGGAGTTTATTGTAGCTATGTCAGGTAGTTTCGATGTAATCATTGATCCAGGAAGTGGGCGGAAAAAGAAATTTTCACTTAATAGATCGTATGTTGGATTGTATGTGCCGGCTGGATGCTGGCGTCAAATGACGAATTTCTCTACTAATTCTATTGCTTTAGTGTTAGCTTCTACACATTATCACAAGAGCGATTATATTCGTAGTTTCGAAGATTTTCGTACCTTTGCATCTCAGCCTTCAGAACTAATTTCTGGACTTACATTAAATAATTTACATTATTCAAATCCATCAATAGATATCGCAAAAACAAGTGTTCACGATTGTAAATTGATTGAATTAGACAAGAACCATCGCGATAAAGGGAATATAACAGTTGTTGAAAATGGAGGTATTGTGCCTTTCGACATTAATCGTGTTTATTATTTGTACGATGTACCTGGAGGTGAAGAGCGTGGTGGGCATGCCCATAAAGAATTGTATCAGATACTAATAGCCGCAGGAGGCAGTTTTGATGTGGTGCTGGACGATGGAAAAGAAAAGCGAACGGTACATTTAAATCGTCCTTATCAGGGATTGAAAATTGTACCTGGTATTTGGCGCGAATTAGTCAATTTCTCATCAGGTTCATGTTGCTTAGTTTTGGCATCGCATAAGTATGAAGAAGGAGATTATGTGAGAAGCTTTAATGATTTTATGAATTATAAAATAGTTTAACTATGCAACAACTTGTAAGAAATGTCAAAATTATTGGGACTGGATCTTATGTTCCCGAAACAATTTATACAAATGAGTATCTTGAAACTATACTTGAAACAAATTCGCAATGGGTTATTGATAATGTTGGAATTAAGGAACGTCATATAGCAGCACCAAATCAGGCAACAAGTGATTTAGCCACAATTGCAGGCGAACGTGCTATTAAGGATGCTGGACTTACAAGTCATGATATTGATTTAATTATAGTAGCAACAGCTACACCGGATAGAAAAGCTCCTTCGACGGCAGCTTTTGTTCAACATAAACTAGATGCCCGAAACGCTGCTGCTTTTGATATGAATGCAGTTTGTAGTGGCTTTTTATTTGCAATGTCGGTGGCAAGTCAATTTATTGCCTCAGGTGTATATAATCATGTACTTGTTATTGGAGCTGATACTTTTTCACGAATCACTGATTGGTCGCGTAGAGACGCTGTTTTCTTTGGAGATGGAGCTGGTGCTGCCGTATTATCTTCGGCCAATGTTACCGAAGGATTTCTTGCGTATAGAATTTACACCGATACAACAAACGAAATGTTGGGTTTTACAATACCAGGAGGTGGCTCTGAAATTCCATTAACACATGATAATATGAGTGAACAATTTTTCCAAATGAATGGAAAAGCTGTTTTTTCGTCTGCAACGAAAGCTTTACCTAAAGCTATTTTCCAAGTTTTAGAAGATACTGGATTGACAATCAATGATATTGATTTAATGATACCACATCAACCAAGTATCCGTATTTTACAGAAAACGGCTGAAATTATTGGACTACCTTTCGATAAAGTAATGACAAATATGGATAAATATGCCAATACATCTGGTGGTACAATTCCAATTTTATTAGATGAGGTGAACCGTGCAGGAAAACTGAAAAAAGGTTCAACTATCTTATTTGCAGCCGTTGGAAGTGGTTGGACTTACGGTGCATCAATTATTAAATGGGGATAATATGATATTAATAACCGGAGCATCAAAAGGAGTTGGACATTTCTTATACAAGGAATTGAAGAAAAATGGGTTCGATGTAATTGGCACATATAATTCAACCATTGAAAAAGAAGTTGAAACAGATCCAAATTATTTTAAAGTTGATATTTCAAATTATAATTCTGTTGAAAATTGGTTAAGTGCTATTCAAGTAAAATTAAACGACATTGTTTTAATAAATTGTGCTGGAATTAGTTATAATTCATTTGCTCATAAAAGTGATATTTGTGAATGGAAAAATGTAATTGATGTGAATGTAACAGGTACTTTTAATGTAATTCGCAATATTTTACCATTAATGCGCGAACAAAATTATGGTCGAATTATTAATTTTGGTTCCGTTGTGTGTCAATTACCAACTCCTGGTATAAGTGCTTATGCAGCATCTAAAGCCGCATTAAATGGCTTAACTAAAGTTTTGGCTGTTGAGAATGCTTCAAAAGGTATAACTGTTAATTCAATCAACTTAGGTTATGTGAGTGTTGGGATGGGTGTAGAGCAAGTGCCACTTGTTTATCAAGAAAAAATGAAAAATCAAATACCTGCTGGTCGATTTTGTGAGCCAATTGAAATATATAATACAATTATCTATTTGATAAATACCGAATACGTAAATGGTTCTATATTAGATATTAATGGAGGAATTGTTTAAAACAATAAATATGGAATTTAAAAATAAAACGATACATTTCAGATTAGCTGAAGTTACAGATGCTAGATTTATCCATTCGTTGCGAGTAGATGAAAAGTACAACAAACATTTGTCACAAGTCGACGATGACATTTCAAAACAAGAGAGTTGGTTAACTGAGTATAAAAAAAGGGAAGCTTTAAAACAAGAATATTATTTCATAATTCAACGAAATTCCGACAATCTTCCTATTGGCACTGTCCGCTTGTATGATTTTATTGAAGTAGAACAATCTTTTTGTTGGGGAAGTTGGATATTGAACGAAAATAAAACAAAATATGCAGCTTTAGAAAGTGCATTAATAATTTATGATTTTGCATTTTTCGAATTAGGTTACAAGCGTTGTCACATGGATATACGAAAAGAAAATCTGAAAGTAATTGATTTCCATAAACGATTTGGTGTGAATATTATTGGCGAAACAGAACTGGATTTATTAGGACATTATTTCGTAGCGGATTATCAAAAAATAAGGGATGATATTAGAAAGGTTATTGAAAAGAATTAACACTGAAAAATGATTAAATTCCTCGACTTACAAAAAATAAACGCCCAATATGCTTCGGAATTAAAAGAGGCGACTTCAAGGGTTATAGACAATGGCTGGTACTTGCTTGGCAACGAAGTAAAAAACTTCGAAACCCATTTGGCTGATTATGTGGGCGTAAAACATGCTATTGGTGTAGCTAATGGTTTGGATGCATTACGTTTGATACTGAAGGCTTATATTGAAATGGGCATAATGGGTGAAGGTGATGAAGTAATTGTACCAGCAAATACGTATATCGCTAGTATTCTAGCTATTAGTGATAATCGACTGACACCTGTT
>CAIWIS010000742.1 GCA_903912795.1 uncultured Bacteroidales bacterium | reverse complement strand
CATACAATATTATATTACTAAAAGGCCAAAAGTTAAAATTTAACTGTTTATTTGCAGTTGAAATGCACATAAAACAATAAAAAATAAAAATAATGAGGTGAAAATTTGGTTTGTACCTTTCTATTTTTGTTATTTTGCAGCAAATTTCAGAATAAACTCACCTAAAACACTGAATATGTCTAAAAATCTTGTCATAGTAGAATCGCCTGCAAAAGCAAAAACAATAGAAAAATTTCTTGGTAAAGAATATCAAGTTATGTCAAGCTTTGGTCACATTCGTGATTTAGCCGAAAAAGGAATTGGAATTGACTTTGAAAACAATTACAAACCCGATTATATTGTTTCAACCGACAAGAAAAAGGTTGTTTCGGAATTAAAAAAAGCTACTAAACTTGCCGAAACGATATGGCTTGCTTCCGATGAAGACCGCGAAGGAGAAGCAATTGCTTGGCATTTGTATGATGAATTAAAGCTAAAGCCTGAAAACACCAAACGTATAGTTTTTCACGAAATCACAAAAGATGCTATATTAAATGCTATTGAAAACCCACGTTCAATTGACATACATTTAGTTGATGCTCAACAAGCTCGTCGTGTTTTAGATAGAATTGTAGGATTTGAACTATCGCCTGTTCTTTGGCGCAAAGTAAAACCATCGCTATCGGCCGGACGTGTACAATCAGTAGCCGTTCGATTAATTGTAGAACGTGAACGAGACATAAATCAATTTGTAGCCGAAAGTGCATATAAAGTTACTGCAACTTTTAAAACAAACGATGCAAATGGACAACCGGTAGAACTGAAAGCTGATTTGCAACAACGATTTGCAGAAAAACAAGAGGCTATGGCTTTTCTTGAAAAATGCAAAAAAGCAGCCTTTACTATTGAAAGCATAAGTACAAAGCCAACCAAAAAATCACCTGCACCACCTTTTACCACTTCTACACTGCAACAAGAAGCAGCTCGTAAACTAGGTTTTTCGGTAGCACAAACCATGATGGTAGCACAACGACTTTACGAATCGGGAAATATTACCTATATGCGTACCGACTCAGTAAACTTATCGTCGTTGGCAATAAATACTTGCAAGGCTGAGATTATTAGCATGGCTGGACAAAAATACGTACATACACGTAAATTCAACACGAAAACCAAAGGTGCACAAGAAGCCCATGAGGCCATTCGACCAACCTATATGAATGCTCATACCATTGAAGGCACTAATCAGGAAAAAAAATTATATGAATTGATTTGGAAGCGAACTATTGCTTCGCAAATGTCAGATGCTGAATTGGAGAAAACTACTATTAACATTAGTGTTTCAGGTAGCGAATATCCTTTTATTGCTTCGGGCGAAGTAATAGTATTCGACGGATTTTTAAAAGTTTATCTTGAATCGACCGACGAAGAAAATGATGCTGAAAGTGAGTCACTTCTTCCTTCGCTTCGTGAAAATGAGAAGTTAACTTATATTGAAATAGCTGCACAACAACGATTTACACAAAAACCTGCACGTTACAGCGAGGCAAGTTTGGTACGCAAACTGGAAGAATTGGGAATTGGTAGACCTTCGACTTATGCGCCAACTATTTCGACAATTCAAAACAGAACCTATGTAGAAAAAGGTGACCGCCAACCTGAAAAACGTGATTTCAGTTACTTGAAACTCAAAAACGACAAAATATCAGACTCAATAAAATCAGAAAATACAGGTGCTGAAAAATCAAAACTTTTTCCGAGTGATATCGGTATTGTAGTATCAGATTTTTTAACGGAGTATTTTCCAGATATCCTCAATTATAATTTCACAGCAGATGTTGAAAAAGAATTTGACCTTATAGCCGATGGCAAAATTAAATGGACAAAATCGATTGACAAATTCTACAAAAAATTTCATCCAATAGTTGAGGATACACTTAAAAATTCGGAACGTCAGTCTGGTGAGCGAATCTTAGGAACTGATCCAGTAAGTGGCCGACAACTCTCTGTAAAAATAGGTAAATTTGGTCCTTTAGCGCAAATAGGCACTTCGGAAGAAGAAGAAAAACCAGTTTTTGCATCACTTCGCAAAGATCAATCCATCGAAAACATCACTATGGAAGAAGCTTTGGAACTCTTTAAACTTCCACGTCAGCTTGGCGAGTTCGAAGGAAAAGTAATGACAGTTGCAATAGGCAGGTTTGGTCCATACATTCGCCACGATGCCTCGTTTTACTCACTTCCTAAAACCGACGACCCGATGGAAATATCGATGGAACGTGCGGTAGAAATAATTGAAAACAAACGCGAAGAAGAAAAAAACAGAGTCATTTCCATACTTGGCGAAAATGGTGAAATACAAGTACTTAATGGTAGATATGGTGCTTATTTCACTTGCAACAAAATCAACTACAAAATACCAAAAGGTATAGAGGCAACTGATCTTACATTTGAAAAATGCACACAACTAATGGCTGCACAACCCGATGCAGGCATTAAAAAGAAAGGATTTACTAAAAAAGGAGCAGGAGGTAAAAAAACATCCAAAAAGTAAATAATCTTATCAATAAATAATTGCAATACACAAGATAATTTTAAGATGAAACGAACACGATAAACAAACTTTGACACACAAGGGCATGTTTATGTGTGAGTTCCATGTGACAACTAAAAAATAAATATAATCACATGAAACGATATAATTTTCTTTTTTTAATCTCATTTCTAACTCTAAAAACTTTAGGGCAAGAAGCGTTGATTACAGAGAATCAACCATCGATTGTTTATTCGTTACCAAAAAAAGAACTGTGCATTGAGTTGGAAGTTGAGAAAACGGTACAACAACCCGGCATTTATTTTCAATATTCCGATAGGTATTTAGCTACTAATCAAGTTTTTTTGGAAGAAAAAACCTCATACCAACTAAAATCAATTCAGTTGTCAACGATTTCGGTAGCCGATCCGAGCAGAATGTTTGTAATACAACCTATCAAAAAAAATAATTTGAATTACATTTCGGTGAATGAAATGGGCGTAATTTGTGGTGTAAATGTCCCTTCTAAAGCAATTGGAAGCGAAACACCAAAAACTTACAAACCTTTAGCTGATAACTCAAAAATTAGTAGTTCACTGTTACCTTTAGGGGAAGAATATCTTATGGCTGGCTCCGTAGCTAAACTTGCCGAGGGTGCTGCTAAACAAATTTATCGCATTCGCGAAAGTCGTTTGAGTCTATTAACAGGTGATTTAGAGCATTTACCAGCCGATGGCACTTCGATGCAAACTATGCTTGAAGGATTAAATAAATCGGAAAAAGAATTGACAGAATTATTTATTGGAAAGAAAACAACTACAACTGAAAAACATAAAATTTCTATTTCTATTGATTCAATCATGAATAATAAAATAGCCTTTAGGTTATCTTCTTTCAAAGGTTTAGTTGATGTAAATGACTTATCAGGAAACCCATATTTCATTAGTGTTCAGGCTAATAAAATAAAACTGAAACCTGCCGATCCAAAATTAAAGCAAGACATTTCGAGTACAATTAATACTATTTTACCTGCTAAAACTGTTATTGAACTGAGCGATGGTGTAAAAACTATATGCACGTTGACTACCGAAATGCCTCAATTTGGAATACTTGTTCCATTGTCGACAGCAACAATTGGAACATCAAATTTTAAAATTAATATTGATCCACAAACGGGCCGATTACTAAGTATTGAAAAATGACTTTCCATATAATCTATTAAAGCGAAATCAAATCATTTCACTTATAAATAAATTGGCCCATTTAAATGAGCCTTTTTTATTTATTATTGATTATGAAGCCGAAAATGGTTATGTAATACCTGCCAAAACTATTGATTATCAATATATAAAGTTCTCATGCCCTAACAATCATTCTGCAAGTTCAACTAAAAATGACAGACATATAAATTGGAAAATATTTCCAATTTCGTTCCAAGAGTACTCTTCGAAATTCACTTACGTACGTGAACAAATACAGCAAGGAAATTCATTTTTAGTAAACCTGACACAACCTACAAAAGTAGAAACAAATTGTACCCTCGAAGAAATTTATGATAAATGCTCAGCAAAATATAAATTATGGTTGAATAAACAATTTGTGGTACTTTCGCCCGAAAGTTTTGTGCAGATTAGCGATGGTAAAATTGCTTCGTTTCCAATGAAAGGTACAATAGATGCAAAAATATTAAATGCCGAAACTACAATTTTGAACGATGCAAAAGAAAAAGCTGAACATGCAACTATTGTTGATTTAATCCGGAACGATTTAAGTTTAGTATCTGATAATGTGCATGTTAAACGATACAGATACATCGAGAAACTACAGACGAATAAAGGTGAATTACTGCAGGTTAGTTCCGAAATTGTAGGAACCTTACCTACTGATTACAAAACTAAATTGGGTGAATTATTACTATCGCTTCTACCTGCAGGCTCCATAAGTGGTGCCCCAAAACCCAAAACAGTAGAAATTATTAAAAAGGTAGAAAGTTACAATCGTGGATTTTATACCGGAATATTTGGTTTTTTCGATGGTAAAACGGTAGATTCGGCCGTAATGATACGTTTTATTGAACAGCAAGAAAATGCATTAGTGTTTAAAAGTGGTGGAGGAATAACTTCACAAAGCAATGTACAAAAAGAATACGAAGAACTAATTCAAAAAGTGTATGTGCCGATTAATTGAATCCATAAAACTAGTTGATGGCATTTTTTTTCGACTGCATCTGCATCAAGCACGTGTAAACATGGCATTTAAAGACTTGTTTCCTTCATATAAAGCGATTAATTTAACTGAATTACTATCGAATCAAGAAGTTCCGGCAAAAGGCATTTTTAAATGTAGAATTGTATTTGATCAGACACCACAACTTATCGAATTTGTGCCCTACACAATACGCGACATAAAAAGTCTCCAATTAGTTGAAACGCAAATAGAACCAAAGCACTATAAATTTGAAAATAGGGATACGTTAAATCATGCTTTCGCAATGCGAGGCAATTGTGATGATATTATTATGCTCAACAATGGCTTTTTAAGCGATGCATGGTATTCGAATATCGCCTTGTGGGATGGCTTAAACTGGTGTACTCCAACCTTACCTATCATTTTTGGCACACAACGTGCGGCATTATTACAATCAGCAAAAATGATTGAAAAGGATATTTCGAAAGAGGATTTGTGCAATTACAGTCGCATACGATTGTTTAATGCTATGATTGAATTTGGCGAAATAGAACTGGATATCAACAGTTTAATTCTCTAAACAATTAAAAATCTACTATTGATTAAGCATCAATACCATCCCATATTAAATTGAAATCATTCAATACAATTCCAGCTGTTTTAAGTTTTTGAGTGTCGTTTTTTAAAACAGCATACACTTGTTCCAAGCTACTATTTTGAACCAAAATAGCTTTTTGTAAATTTAAAATTACTTCCTTCGTTTTATTTTCAGACCAATCAATGTAAGCTGCATGAATGTAATCGAGTGAAATGGGTTCAGTTTCGATAATACGTTGTGAATAATACCTAGCTTGAGCACTTTTACCCGATAATAAAGCACACCAAACTATGGCTCGTTGCACTTTTAAATTAGTATTATTTGAATTTTCAAGTTCTGAATATATTTCCAATGCTGCAGAATATTGTTCAATTTCTAAATAGCAATTTGCAATTTGCAGTAAAGTATTTTGCTGGTTTGGACGCAAAACATTGAGATGTTTGTAATATTCAAGTGCCTTGCTATAATCTCCTAATAACTTGTAACACAGAGCTATTTTTTTAGTAGTCCATACATTATCGGGTTGTATAATATCCGATTTTAAATAGGCATCAAGAGCCAATTTTATTTCAGATGTTTGCTGATAACAATAGGCTATTTTTTGAAACAAAGCAGCTGTAGGTTCGTTTTCATTCATTAATTCGTTAAAAAGTTCAATAGCTTCGCGATACTGACTTTTTGCAAAATAGAACTCAGCTACATAACTTTTCAATTCACTACTCGACGATAAAATATCGAACAAAAATGTACGATGCATAAACAATGCTGAAGCAAACATATCCGAAAAGTCGTTTCGTTCGGGATAAAGTTTAAAGAATCGGAATAAATCTTGTATGTATTGTTTCGAAATATTTTTAGCGTAATTTTCTGGCAATAATAAAGCTTCATCTTTGGCCAT
>CAIWIS010000741.1 GCA_903912795.1 uncultured Bacteroidales bacterium | reverse complement strand
CATGGTTGATACTTTTCGATTATTGCCTTCCAATCCCAAAATATACTTGTGTTTGCCTGCGCCCGCATTTGGTATTGGAAATTTTGGCATTACCGATTCTGTGTTGATAAATGTGATTTTTCCGCAAATTAAAAAAGTGGCAAAAGCAAAGAAAACTGAATTGATAGATTTGCATACGGCACTAGCAAATAGTTCTGAACTTTTGCCCGACCGCATTCATCCTAACGAGGCCGGGGCTGTGCTCATTGCCAAGGCTATTGCCAAAAAACTTACGGGTAAAGAGTGTGAGTTTATTCCTCAGACTTTTGCCGGGAAGAAAGGCGTTTGGAAAGGTTTTGATCGTTACGATTTTTCGTATTATGGGCGCAATGCCACGGTGGTTGCTCCAAAAAATGCAGCTAAGTGCAATCCGTGGATTATGCGCCCCGCTTTTTTCGGAGCTTTTGCACAAGCCGATTCTGCTTTATTGACTAAAGGTTTCCATGTTGTATATTTTGATGTAACGCATCTTTATGGTAGTCCGAACGCTCGTAAATTATTCAATGGATTCTACGATTATCTGGTAAAAAAATACCAGTTTTCGAGCAAAGTTACACTCGAAGGATTGAGTCGTGGTGGGCTTTTTGTGCAGAACTGGGCGGTTAAAAATCCGGACAAAGTGGCTTGTATTTATGTCGATGCGCCTGTTTGTGATATTAAAAGTTGGCCGGGCAGAAAAAACGCTACGCTTTGGAACGATTTTTTGAAGGAATATAATATCACTGATGCAAAGGCCGATACGTTGAAATGTAATCCTGTAGACCAGGCTGTGGAGTTGGCAAAAATAAAACTGCCTATTTTGAGTATTTGTGGCGATGCCGACAAAACTGTTCCAATGCTCGAAAATACGATGGTGGTGCGCGATAAAATGGCTGCTGCCAGTGGTTCCATGCGTCTGATTTCGAAACCGGGAGTGGATCATCACCCACATAGCCTGACTGACCCAACTCCAATTGTGGATTTTGTGTTGCAACATCAACCAGCATATATGCAAAAGCACCACATTAATTTACGTGGAAATCTGAATAACTCCCGTTTGATTTTTGAGAATGAAAAAGTGGGTCGAGTAGCATTTTTGGGTGGTTCCATTACCGAAATGAAGGGCTGGCACACCATTGTTATGGAGCAATTACAACAACGATTTCCGCATACCAAATTTGAATTTGTGGAAGCCGGAATTGGTTCTACAGGCACAACGCCGGGCGCCTACCGCATGAAAAAAGATGTGTTGAAAAAAGGCAAAATCGATTTGCTGTTTGTGGAAGCGGCAGTAAATGACCATGGAAATGGCTTCGACTCCATTGCACAAATTCGGGGCATGGAAGGTGAAGTGCGACAAGCTTTGCTCAGTAATCCGAACATGGACATTGTGATGCAGCATTTTATTTATGAGCCATTTCTTGCGGAATTAAATAAAGGAAAAACGCCTGCCGTAATTCAAAATCACGATAAAGTAGCTGATTATTACCAAATTCCGTCTATCAATCAGGCTCAAGAAATAGCCGAGCGCATGCAAGCCGGTGAATTTGACTGGAAGCAATTTGGCGGTACGCATCCAGCACCATTGGGACAAAAGTATTACGCTGCTGCTATCGAATCGCTTTTCGACCAAATGTGGTCGGTGTCTTACCCCGATATGCAACTGAAACCACACGTTTTGCCCGAAATACCCCTCAATGCATTTAGCTATTTCAATGGAAAACTGGTTGATCCACGCCAAGCAAAAGTAAAAAAAGGTTGGATTTATGAGTCGTCGTGGACACCAAAAGAAAAAGGAACGGTACGCGAAAAAAACATAAATACAGCCATTTTGGAAGCATTGACTCCTGGTGCTGAACTGAACCTTAAATTTGAGGGCACAGCTGTTGGTATTTACTGCCTTGCCGGCCCTAATGCCGGAATCATTGAATATAAAGTAGATGGCCGTAAATTTAAAACACTCGATTTATATACCAAATGGAGTGGCAATTTATACATTCCGTGGGTATATATGTTCGAAACAGAACTGAAAGACACTAAGCACAAACTCACGCTCAAAATGTCAGCCGACAAGAATGCCAGCAGCAAAGGAAACGCTTGTCAGATTTATTATTTTACAGTGAATGGGAAATAATTGGTTTGCTATAAAAGCAAACGTACTCAAAAATAACCAGAATGTCAAAGAGCTACTATTTTACGGCACTATAGCTGCATAATGTTAAACATATTTTACCGAACTATTGTATATATATGATGCGAATAAAGAGTTGAATTAAAAAATCAAGTGAATGAAAGCTGCTGCAATTCTTCCACACACACAAAGGTTAATAAACCATTTGTAGAACGAACTTTAGAAGCTTTCTGAATATTAGTTTTTTCAATAATCCAATTGAATAGCGATTCAATTGGTTGTCTGACAGATGATACGGCTTTTGAGAACAAATCATTATATGCCTTATTTCTCTGTTTTTCCAGTTCTGATTGACCTTTAATATCTTTAATTGGTGTCAACATAATGGAATTGTTCAAACGTTGTATGTCTTGCCAGAATTTAACATTACCATAGATTTTGTAACCAAAATAGGCATTGTTTTCCAAATATAGAGCTATACCTTTAAGATGTGTCAGGTCATTTTCGGATGCTTTTGTAAAAGTAGTTGTTCTGGATGAGGCAAAGAACCTTTGTGGTAGTACCCTAATGCGTGTAATTTTAAGCCATAGTAGTACATACCTTTGGTTGAACAATAACCTCTGCCTGTAATTTCTTTGGCAACTCTGGGAGTTCTTTTGCCAGAGCAAATAATAATAATAATAATAATAGAATCAATCAATTTGATTGTTTTAGAACAACTTTCTGAATTTATATAAAGAGATTTATCATCCTTTTGATGAAGTGTTCTAACAACTACAGTGTATTCTTTGAATCTTACAAATACTAATAAAACACCAATGAAAAATTTGCAATTATTTTCGCTAGTATTCTTCACGTTTTGTAGTTTGGGTTTTGCTTCGGCAAAAACGATTGTTGCTAATCCCGTTTGCGAATACCACATCAATCCCATCGGCATTGATGTGCAAAAACCCCGGTTCAGTTGGCAATTGCTTTCTGACGAAACAAATGTTATGCAAACCGCTTACGAAATGCGTGTGGCAAGAACTGCTGCTGGTTTGACGAAAAACAGTGATTTACTTTGGTCCACGGGCAAAATAATGAGCGATCAATCTACCAACGTCGATTATCAGGGAACGCCACTTACATCGATGCAACGTGCCTATTGGCAGGTGCGTGTTTGGGATAATCGCAACAAAGTGAGTGCATGGAGCGAGCCTGCGTTTTGGGAAATGGGAGTTTTGGAAACATCCTCATGGAAAGCCAATTGGATAACAATGAAAGACGAGAAGAAATCGGCAACATCACTTCCTTCTCAGTATTACAGAAATGAATTTGCAATTAGCAAGAAGGTAAGTTCTGCCAGGGTTTATGTTACTTCATTGGGGCTTTATCAGCTGTTTATCAATGGCAAAAAAGTAGGCGATCAGTTGTTTACTCCTGGCTTTACAAGCTATAAAAAACGCATTCAATATCAAACTTACGATGTAACTGCCATGCTTCAGTCCAAAAATGCCATAGGCGCGATAGTTGGCGATGGTTGGTATAGGGGTTATATGGGTTGGAGTGGTAGACGTGCCAATTATGGCGACAAATTGGCAATTCTGGTACAACTTCAATTTAATTTCACCGATGGTACAAGTGAAACCATTATTACAGACAATAACTGGAAATCGTCTTATGGCCCTATATTGGAATCTGACATTTATAATGGAGAAACATACGATGCTCGTCTCGAAATGAATGGGTGGGCTAAATGCAATTTCGACGACAGTAAATGGGGAAATGTGACTGTTCTGGATCAAAGAAAGGATGTTCTTGTTGCTTCTAATGGTTTGCCGGTAAAGGAAATTCAGGAAGTTACACCCATCAAAATAATTACCACTCCAAACCGCGAAACAGTTTTGGATATGGGACAAAACATGGTAGGCTGGGTACGCTTGAAAGCAAAAGGAACCAAAGGCGATACAATAACACTAAAATTTGCCGAAGTACTCGACAAACAAGGTAATTTTTATACTGAAAATTTGCGTGCTGCCAAAGCAACCAGTCAATACATTTTAAAAGGTAATGGCGAAGAAATTTATGAGCCACATTTTACTTTTTTTGGTTTTCGATATGTAAAAGTTATTGGTTTCAAGGGCACAATAGGTTTGGATAACATTACTGGTATAGTTATTCATTCGGATATGAAACCAACAGGAACTTTTAGCTGTTCCGACACATTGATTAATCAATTGCAAAGTAATATTCAATGGGGACAAAAAGGTAATTTTTTGGATGTGCCAACCGATTGTCCACAACGCGACGAAAGATTAGGCTGGACAGGTGATGCTCAGGTATTTGCAATGACGGCTGCATATAATTTTGATGTATCTGCATTTTTCAGCAAATGGTTACGCGATGTGGAAGCCGATCAATTGCCCGATGGAAAAATTCCTCATGTGATTCCTAACGTGATAGGTGGAAAAGCCTGCTCCACCGCTTGGGCCGACGTATGTGTTATTATTCCATGGAGTTTGTATAAAGTTTATGGCGACAAACGTATTTTGGAAGTGCAGTACAAAAGTATGAAAGCTTGGATTGATTATATGAAGCAACGGGCAGGTGAAAAATATTTATGGCTGGGAGACGAACATTACGGCGATTGGTTGGATTTTTCATCGAACAAAACGGGTCTCTTAAAAGGCAATACCGACCGTGATTTAATAGCCAATGCCTATTTTTATTATTCAACTTCGCTATTTGCGAAAATTGCAGGCATAATTGGCAAAAATGACGATGCGCAAATTTATAAACAATTAGCCGAAAATGTAAAATATGCTTTTCAACACGAATTTGTTACTCCGAATGGCCGCATGGCAACACAAACACAAACAGCATATTCATTGGCCTTGGCTTTTGATTTATTGCCAGAGAACCTTGTTAATCGTGTAGGCTCACTGCTCGCTGAAGATGTACGAAAAACAGGTCATCTTACCACAGGATTTGTGGGCACGCCGCTTTTATGTTCTACTTTGTCGGCCATTGGGCAAGATTCGCTGGCATTTAAACTGCTTACCCGCAAGGCATATCCTTCGTGGCTATATCCGGTAACGCAAGGTGCAACAACTATTTGGGAACGATGGGACGGTCAGAAACCCGACAAGACTTTTCAAAGTACAGGGATGAATAGTTTTAATCATTACGCCTATGGTGCAATTGGCGAATGGATGTACAATTATGTGGCAGGTTTGAGCATCGATCCTGAAAATCCGGGTTACAAACATATTCTATTCAATCCGCACCCCGGTGGAGGATTGACTCGTGCTGCTGCAGAGCTTAAAACAATGTATGGCATAGCAAAATCGTCGTGGAAAATTGAAGGTGGCGCGTTCAACTACGAAGTTGTTATTCCAGCAAACACAACTGCCAACATAACATTACCAAAAGCCAAATCATCAAGCATCTACCTCAATGACAAGTCATTGTCAGAAATCTCAAAACAAAAGACAAAAGATTCAGGGAATGATGTAATAATTGAATTAGGTTCAGGTATTTATCATTTTAAATACAATATCGAATAGTAAAGTTTGATTTCCAAAACTAAACGCATTGCATCAAAGTTAGCAAGCTTGATGCGATGCGTTTGATTTTTGGAATCACAATAGATTATCCGACTGTTTAAATATCAAAGCTGCATTAATCACTGATTTTAATCATACACACACAATACTATCCCTATTTCTGCAGAATAATAACCATATATATCAAAATTACAATCGTATTTTTGTATATTAAAAATAAACTATACTAGTATCAACAACAATTTATTATGGAAGATAAAATTATTGCATTCAAAATGCATTTGCTGCCGGGGAAAGTAGATGAGTACAAAAAACGCCATGATGAAATTTGGCCAGAATTAAAACAGCTTCTTGTCGATGCTGGAATTTATGATTATTCAATATTTCTGGATACGGAAACCAATATTCTTTTTGCTGTTCAGAAAGTAAAAGGGAACGGCAATTCACAGCAATTGGGCAGCACTGAAATAGTTCAAAAGTGGTGGGCTTACATGAAAGATATAATGCTTACCAACGAAGATAATTCCCCTGTTAGCGAATCGTTAGAACAAGTTTTTTATTTAAAATAAATCAATAAGTACATGAAAACAATTTTTAGAACCACCTTAATTCTATTTTTGGTATCCTACAACCTACTATCAGCCGGAAATCCAATTAAACCTTATGCAGGAATGGCCGACCCGCATATTTTTATTTTTAACAAAAAAGCCTATTTGTATTCTACACGCGATGCTGATTCTACAGCTCACAAGTTCATTATGCCCGAATGGAACATTTGGTCGTCGGATAATTTGGTAGATTGGAAACACGAGCGTACAATTTTGCCAACGGAGACCTACATGGGAAAATCGAACAATTGCTGGGCCACTGACCATGCTTATCGTGATGGCAAGTATTATTTCTATTTTTCGAATGGAAATATCAATACTGGTGTTATGGTTTCCGATGCTCCTGCTGGTCCATATAAAGACGCACTTGGTAAGCCTTTGATTGATGAGAATCTGTCGTCGGGGAAGGAATATGACCCAACAGTATTTATCGACAACGATGGTAAAGCCTATTTGATTTACGGACATTTTAAAGACAAAGACCCGGCACTTTCCTATTTCTTATTGGAACTAAATAAGGATATGATTTCATTTAGTGGCAGTCCGTACCGCATTAAAATAGAGGGAGATATAAACGTGCTTGATGGCAATGACAAGCCTAATTTACACAAGCGAAACGGTATTTATTATTTGTCGGCTGGCGCTCATTATGCAACTTCAAAATCGATTTTTGGGCCATATAAACGTACCGGAACAACCGGAAATAACAAAAACGGTCTTGGTCCACGAGCGCATGGTAACTTTTTTGAGTGGAACAAGCAATGGTTTCACACCTGGTGTCATTTTCATCTTGGAAAAGAAGTGGCTTATTATCGTGAATCCTATATTGGTTATCTGCATTATAAAGACAATGGTGAAATGTTGACAGACACTACATTTCTAAATAATCATTTCTCAACAGGCGTTGGTCAATACGATGCAAAGTGGGACAAAATTGAAGCCGAGTGGTATATGGCTGCAACTGGAAACGAAAAACGAGAATGTCCAAAAGGTGGTTTTGAGATTCAAAAGGTTCAACCCAAATCATCATTGTTTTTTCCAAATATAAAGAACATTGAAAATATCCGACAAATTTCATTTTTTGCATCGTCGGTTCAAGGAGGTAATATCTTGGTTTATGCCGATAATACTTGCACTAAATTACTTGGAATGGTGAAAGTGCCAAAAACCGGAAGTTGGAAACAATATCAACAGATAAATTGCAAATTGAAAAATCTGAATAATGTCAAAAACATTTATCTGGTTTTTGATGGAAAAGGCAAGGATATATTACATTTGGACTGGTTTGCATTGAACTGATATTCAATTCAACAAGCTAAAAATTTAATAAATAATATCTAGGTTTAATTTGGAGGTTTAACGAAATGAAAAAACAATTGCTTTTAATAGCTCTATCAATATATCCGCTACTAACATATTCGCAGACACAACAATCATTGTCATTTTACGCAGAAAAATGTAGTATAAATGTCGGTGCGGCAGTCGGAAGTGCTTTTTATTCCAATTATAATACGAATAGTACTTATGATCTGATTATAAAAAGAAACTTTAATATTTTGGTTCCCGAAAATGAAATGAAGTTTGCTGTAATTGAACCAACTCAGGGAAACTTTGATTTTTCAAAGTCAGATCAACTTGTAAATTATGCTGTGGCAAATAGGAAATCGCTAAGAGGTCATACACTCTGTTGGCACAGTCGGAATCCGGCATGGATTGAAGCCGGTCTTACAAATGGTATAGCTAATGGAACTTTTACCCGTACATCGTTAATGAGTATATTGAAAAATCACATTACGACAATAGTTACAAGGTATAAGGGGAAAATACAGCATTGGGATGTAGTAAACGAAGCATTTAATACTGATGGGACATTAAGAACTTCAATCTGGCAACAAGTAATTGGGAACGAATATATAGATTCTGCTTTTGTTTGGGCAAATCGGGCTGACCCAGCTGCAAAACTTTATTTGAATGATTTTTCTGTAGAAAATTACGGAAGCGCAAAATCAAACGCATTGTTCAATTATGTAAAAGGAATGAAAAATCGAAACATTCCAATAAACGGAGTTGGATTTCAATGTCATTTTATTGTGAATAATATCCAGTATAGCAAAATAGACCAGAATATAAAGGCATACGCATCAATTGGTGTTGAAGCTATTATTACAGAGTTAGATATTCGGATAAAAAAAACGGACTATGAAACGGACAGTGCAACGCAGTTAGCAACGCAGGCCGAGAATTATCGACAAATGATTCTACTCTGTTTTAATAATTCAAACTGCAAAACCATTGTTACCTGGGGATTTACTGATTTATATTCATGGATCCCAAATTTCACATCGAATGTGTACGATTATTCACTTATATTTGATAGAAGTTATAATCCAAAACCGGCTTATTCGAGTATGTTGAATGAGCTTTACTTAGGCAGTTTGTCAGCCAACAACAGTATTATAAATGATAATTCTACACTGAGAGTTAAAGAAATTGGCAATAAAATCATTATTAATAGCGATATGGATATGATAAGATGTCAATTATTTGACATACATGGCCGTTTGTTATTTAACTCAAGTAGCTCAGTCAAAGAGATTGAGATTACCCTCAATAAAATGCCTCTCAGTTTAATTGTGTTGAGAGTTCAACTGTCGAACGAACAGGTTGTTGTGAGGAAAATAATTAAACAATAACAATAGTAAATGCTTGTCGAAAAAATCATCTATAAACTTAAAAATAATATTTATATGAACAAAATCTTTCATTATTTATGGGGTTAGGTGATAGGGCGTAATTACAATCAAACATTCGTTGGAAATAAAGGTTAATGGTCGTTTAAACATTCCAATTGAAATAATAAAATGTTATATAAATTCAAATAACAAAATTACATGAAGTTTTCGAGTATTTTTTTGATGCTTTTTATTTTTATTTTTTCAGCAAATGCTTGGGAAAAACGCGATTTATTACAAAAAGAAGCAGAAATTGAAACATTAAAATCATGCTTAATTCCCAACCAAAAGTGGGTAGAATATCCTGCATACTCCGACCGGAAAAGTTGGGATGCTCTATTAGGCGATAACAAAACAGAAATCATCAAACTGGGTGAAAAGATGCTAGACTACCAATGGAGGGTAGTAAAAGCGACCGATTATCTTGAATTTCAACGCAGTGGTTCACGTAACATAATGCAAGAACCTTTTGACAGCAACAACCGTGCTCTTTACTGTCTGGTTCTAGCTGAATTGGCTGAAGGAAATGGTCGATTTATGGATCAGATTGCCAATGGTGTCTGGCAAGCGTGCGAACTTACATCCTGGGCATTATCGGCACATTTATCAAAAATGCAAAAAGAAAAAACCTCGCTGCCTTCTGATAAAGAACACATCATCGATCTTTCGGCAGGCGAAATGGGTTCACTACTTTCGTGGACTTATTATTTCCTGAAAGATGAAATCGACAAGGTTCAACCTTTGATTTCGGAGCGTCTTCGCAAAAATGTTCAGGAACGGATTATGGATCCATACATGAACTGCGATAATTTCTGGTGGCAAGCATTTAATGCCACACCAACCACCTCGGTAAACAACTGGAACCCATGGTGTAATTTCAATGTACTGACATGCTTCCTTTTGTTAGAAGAAAATCCCGATGTACTGGCTGCCGCAGTGCACCGAACAATGATTTCGGTCGATAAGTTTATTAATTACAATCATATGGATGGAGGATGCGAAGAAGGTCCTTCCTATTGGGGGCATGCTGCCGGAAAAATGTATGAATACCTCCAATTACTGAATACTGCTACCGCTGCTAAAGTTTCTATTTTCGATGAACCTATTATCAAAAACATGGGCGAATACATTGCCCTGTCATATATTGGTAATGGTTGGGTAGCCAATTTTGCCGATGCATCAGCCAAAGGAGGTGGTGAATCAGGCTTAATTTATCGTTATGGGAAAGCTGTGGGAAGTATGGAAATGCAACAATTTGGCGCTTATTTGTTTGAACGTGATGGGAAGAAATATCCGCATAGTTATGGCTACTCTTTTGTCCGGATAATAAAAGACCTGAAATTTAATGAGGAGTTAACTAAGGTAAAACCTGCTGTTTCAAGAGTTGCCTCTGTCTGGTATCCGGAAACTGAATTTTGCTATATGCGCAACCTAAGTGGCTTCTTTATGGCCACTAAAGGTGGATATAATGCCGAAAGCCATAATCATAACGATATGGGTTCTTTTTCGCTTTACCTCGACGAAACGCCCATGTTTATTGATGCCGGAGTTGGAACTTATACCCGTCAGACTTTTAGCGACGAACGCTACAGCATCTGGACTATGCAGAGCAATTATCACAATCTACCTATGATTAATGGTGTAGCACAAGTTAACGGCGCTAAGTATCGTTCGCGAAATGTGAAATTCGATTCGGCGAAATCGCTCTTTTCTCTTGATTTGGCAGGTGCTTATCCTGTAGAAGCTGATGTTGAAAAATGGCAACGCTCTTACAAGCTACAGTCAGAAGGAGGATTGGTTCTTCGGGATGAATTTAAACTGAATAAGGCGATTAAACCCAACCAACTTAACTTCCTGACTTGGGCAATACCTGATGTTTCAGTTTTAGGAATTGTGAGTCTTGAGAAAGAAGGAGTAAAACTAAAACTGAGATATGATACTGCACAGTTTGAGCCTTCGGTTGAAGTAATTACCTTATCAGATAAACAGCTGTCATATGTTTGGGGAGATAAGATTTACAGGCTTACATTAACTGCAAAAAAAATGCAACTTTCAGGAAATTATAAAATAACCATTTCAAAAAATTAAAGTCAACCCCGAACTAATAAATCAGTTCGAATTCGCAATCGGGCAGAGAATGAAAATGAAGAAACTAATATCACACTTACCAGTAAATTGGAATTCTAGTGCATTTATAATTGTATGTTTTATGCTTTTAACTCAAAATGTATCAGCAGCAATTCCAAACGCACCAACTAACTTAACGGCGACAGCTGTTAGTTTAAATCAGATAAATCTTGTTTGGCACGACAATGCAACTGATGAAACAAGTTATGAGGTTCAATATCTTTCCGGAACAAATTGGATTTCTCTTGGATCGGTACCGGTAAGTGCTAATATTTACGATAACACCTATTTTCACAAGGGAATCACTCCAGGATCTGCTTTTGTATATCGGGTGTATGCAAAAAATGCAAGCGGTAATTCGGGGTATTCTAATGAAACACAAGCGAACACTCCAGCCAGTAAAGGTGTAGGAGCACGTTATGAAACAAAGGGTTTTACGTCATCCTTAACGAGTAATATTCAATATGGCCAAACGATGAATGGAGCAACTTCAATGAATTTGATGTTAGATCTTTACGAACCTATGGGCGATACATCTACAAATAGACCTCTGGTAATTTTTATTCATGGTGGGGGATTTTTTGGCGGTGATAAAGTAGATACATGGAATACCATTTTGTGTACAAATCTTGCCCAAAGAGGGTATGTAGTTGCTTCAATCAATTACAGACTTACACCTGATGCTGAGCAAAGTACCCTTGCCAAGCGCTATCAGGCAATGATAAAAGCGATACAGGATGCAAAAGCTGCTATTCGGTTTTTCAGAAAAAATGTGGACACTTATAAGATTGATACTACCCAAATTTTCGCCACCGGATCTTCCGCCGGATCTTTTACTGCATTGCATTTAGGGTATCTTGAGCAATCCGAAGTTCCAACGGCTTACGTTCCCGACTGGTCGCTTTTCGATGGCTCTTTAGAAGGAAATAGTGGAAATCCTGGTTATTCAACCAAAGTACATGGTGTAATGAGCAACTGGGGAGCAATCGCCGAACTCAATTACATGAAATCGGGTGATGTACCTGTTTTTTGTATTCATGGCACGGCAGATGCAACCGTTTTTTATGACAAAACACCCGCTTATTACGCCATGAACTATGGTAGTAAGCCAATTGTAGAAACCGCCTTGGATAAAGGGATACGCGCTAGTTTACTACTATTTCCGGGTGCAACTCACACACTTGGCAGAAATGAAACTTATTTTAATCAAGCTGCCGAAGCAATTGCAGGTTGGCTGTGTACCGTTTTAAAAGTTTATACAGTACCTACTTCTATACATGAAGTATCTTCTAATTTAGGAAAACAGGTAGTCAGTATTTATCCCAATCCTTTAAATCAGGGCATCCTCACTGTAAAATTGGATGACAATGGAGTTTGGGCCAATCCCGAAGTGTCAGTATCCAATCTTCAGGGGCAAACAGTTTATCAGAACGGTATAGGTAACAATAAAACTTTTGAAATAAACACATCGGGTTTGTTGAAAAGTTCAGTTTACGTTCTTTCTGTAAAATCCGGTCAATCAATTAGCAATACTAAATTGATAGTTCAATAATAAAATGAATATTCTAGAATAAATAAAATAATGAGAAAATCGAATGCTTTAAATCCGATGTTGAAAATTATATTTACCGGCATTTTTTGTGCCATAAGTTTTGTTAGTTCCGGGCAATCTTTTATTCATCCTGGTATTCTAAATAACAAGACTGAATTGGACTTTATCAAATCAAAGATTAAGGAGGGACAAGAACCTTGGAAAACTGCCTTCGTAAAACTGAAAACATCCTCATATTCTTCGCTGAACTATAAATCTCAACCCTTTGCCATCGTTGAATGCGGTTCGTACAACAATCCAAATATTGGTTGCAACAATATTGTTGATGATGGGATGGCTGTTTATTCACTGTCCCTGATGTGGTATTTCTCCGACAGTATTCAATATGCAAACAAAGCCATAGAAATTATTAATGCATGGTCGGATGTTTATCAGCAAAATACAAACTCGAATGCTCGTTTGGTGGTATCGTGGGCAACTCCTTGGTATGTAAACGGTGCCGAAATACTTCGCTATTCGAATGCTGGTTTTAAGGATAGCGATATCGCAAAGTTCAACACCTTACTCGATAAATTTCTTCCGTATACACTGGATGAAACCATGTCGGGAAACAATTGGATACAATCTGCAATTGAAGCACACATTGCCATTGCTGTTTTTAAAAATGACAGGGTTCTTTTTACTAAGGCGGTTGATCGTTGGAAAGTTCGGGTTAAAACATACATTTATCAGGATACGGATGGACCGAAACCGGTAAGTATTCCTAATAAAACTGAAACTCAGACTGAAACTATCTGGAGGAGTACTGCCACCAGTACGGCCTACATCAATGGACTGGCTATGGAAACCTGTCGTGACCTTGGTCATCTTGGTTTGGGCTACAATTCAATGATTTATGCAGCCGAAACAGCCTGGAAACAGGGAATTGATCTATTCTCAGGGGAGAAAAAGCGATTGTCGGATTTTATGGAATTACATGGAAGTTGGATGACCGGCGCTGTGGCAGTGCCTGCTAATATATGTGACGGGAAAGTAATTGCAGGTGCATCCGATGCCAACGGCATTAAACCGCCAACAGGAGGAGGAAAAACTTGCTGGGAAATTGCATATTTGCACTTACACAAACGTTTGGGAATAGATTTACCTTACACTAAACAAATGATTTTAATCACCCGGCCAAAGACCGCTTATCATTGGGTTTCCAAATGGGAAACGCTCACTCATGGTAGTCAGTTCGATGTGTCGGATATTGACCAGATTTACCAACCAAGTGATAATAAGAGTTGTAACAAAGTTTATCCAAACCCAGCCAAAAGAAACTTATACATTGAAACAATAGATTCAGGAATGTCAAATTTTCAGGTATTAAGCCCTTCCGGTCAAATAATCCTTAAAGGAAATTTTGAAGGTAAAACTGAAGTTGACATGACCAATTATTCGCATAATTTTAACCTTGTTCGAGTTTTAACAAATACAGGAGTCAGCAATCATAAAATTTTTATAAATTAGAAAAAAAATGAATACTAAATTAATGAAAAGCACGATTTACTCAATCATGGTTTATCTGATGATCCTAATTGGAACCTCAGATGCAAAATCACAAGAATTATTTAGCCCTTACGAAAGAGCCAAACTACATTCCCTTACCAATGATCGGCCAGCCACCGATTTTTTTGAAGGAGCCATTCTTGGTAACGGTGCAATGGGTGTAATAGTAACTACCCGTCCCGATGCGGTGGTACTATATTTCGGTCACAACAATGTATGGGATATCCGCCTTGCTGAGAACAATAGGGAGAAGATTGGAAACTTTCAGGAGATATTCAACAAGGTGAAAGCAATTCCGGATACTTTGAAGTTACTAACAGATAATGCATGGTACAACGAATACCAAAAGATGACTCGTGAAAATTACGCCAAACCGTACCCGCGTCCATACCCCTGTGGCTCTGTGCTGTTGGGTTTCGACCGTCGGAACGCCGAAATGATGGGACACAAATTGGATGTTTCCAATGGGATTTGTGAAGTGTATTTGCTTACCAAGGATAAGAAAAAAATAGTTCTGCAAATTTTTACCGATATGGTTAAAGATCAGGTATGGTTCCGTCTGGTCGATCAACAAGGCAATTCTTGTGATAATATCTTTGATCGTATAAAAGTGATTCCAGACCCCTCGACCCCGAAAGAGTTTCCAAAGACAAAAATAGAAGAGAATCTGGGAAATGGAGTAATCGCTTTTCGTCAGACATTGCCCTTTTTGGAACCGGAAAAATACGATGCGTCAAAAGGACATCCGAAAGACAAGGCGTTCCGCCTGACTGCAGCCTTGAATTGCTCATTGGAGAAAAATTCAAGAATCAACTGGAATGGCAATCAGCAGGCAATGGCACCCATGGAAGCAGGAATCAAGAAAAAACCGGGTTTTACAGGTTTAATTTCACTTCAGGAAGGATTGAACAGTGAGGTCGAATATGATTTATCAGAAAAAGCTATTCCCAACAACGAAAATTTGCTATTAGTTTTGAACAAGAACCATCAAATTTGGAAAGATTACTGGAGCAAATCGGGCGTCATCCTTGACGATCAGTTTTTGGAACAAATGTGGTACCGGAATCTCTATTTCCTGAATTGTGCTACCAAAGATGGAGCCACAACACCCGGTCTTTTTGCAAACTGGAGTTACAATACCATTGGAACCTCTTGGCATGGCGATTACCACATGAATTACAATACGCAGCAACCTTTTTGGGTAACCTTTTCGAGTAACCATCTGGAGAAAAACCTGCCTTATGTGAACCTGATTGAAAAATTGATGCCTGTGAGCAAGCACTGGGCAAAAGAATATTACCAATTGCCGGGTGCTTATTTCCCCCACAGCGCTTATCCTCTTGATATGACTATGAATCCATACCCTGTTCCAACCTGGGGTTGGGAGATTTGCGAAACTCCCTGGGCAGTTCAGGGTTTGTGGTGGCACTATCTCTATTCTGGAGACGTTGAATTTCTCAGAAACAGGGCATTTGGTCCTATGAAGGCAGCAGTTGAATTTTTGGTCGCCTATATGAAAAGACCTGAAGCAAGCGGACCACAGTGGAAAGATGACAAATTTCACATTTTCCCAACAGTACCTCCCGAACTGTATGGGCTTCGTCCAGGTTTTAAATACAATTTCGATTGCAATGTTGATCTCACCCTTACGAAATTCATTTTCAAGGCGTTTGCGGAGGCTACAAAAGTCTTGAAAATTGAGAAACAGGAAGTTGCATTGCTCGGAAACATCAAACTGATTTTATCACGTTTCCCTGCTTACCCAACAGCTGTTTCAAAAGAATTCGGGAAAGTGCTAGTTTCCGCCCCCGAAGAACATTCCGAGGTGGTTTACAATACGCCCAATCCATTGATGTCGGTATTCCCCGGAGAAGATTACAGCATTCATTCAGATGTTGAAACCCAAACGCTTTTGAAGAATACTTTCCTCAATCAGCAAAACGAAGGAGGAAACGATTTGGTATTCATTAACTTACAAGCTGCCCGCATCGAAATGCTTGATTTGGAAAGGTTTAAGCGACAGGTAAATTATTCAATGATGCCCAATGGTGCAACTTCAGACAGGGTAATGCAGGTGAATGGCCGATACAATGATGCAACCGATTATGGTTTCATGGATAAAAAGGGTATTTGGTTCGAGAACTTCGCTTTACCGGTCGTAGTCAACGAATGTCTGATGCAAAGCTATAATGGCACCATCAGACTTTTCCCCAACTGGCCGATGGACAAGGATGCCGAATTTCAGAATCTGCGTGCCGTTGGCGCCTTTCTGGTAAGTGCATCGTTGAAAAATGGAAAAGTAAATGAGATAAAAGTGACTAGCGAAGTGGGAGGTGTGTTGAAGATAATTTTGCCTTGGACAAAAGGAGGAGCTATATCCTCTTCTGGTGGCAAAAAGTCATTCTCATCCTCAATCGTTGAAATGCAGACTGTAAAAGGAGAGACTGTGGTATTTCAACCCTAAAATTGTTTTAGTTTTTTAGAAAAAAGGAAGATCCAAAAATAGAATGGAACTTACCGGTTCCAATCTAAATTGTCAGAAACAGTAAAATAAAAGCCTAAGATGAGAATCCAAATGAAAACAAAACTAATTGCACTATTCCTACTGCTGTCATTACAAATTTCAGCACAGAACATAGAGAGAAACAACGTAGTCTGGACATCGCCTAGTAATAATTCCATGGGGTCTATGCCTTTGGGCAATGGAGATATAGGGCTTAATTTGTGGGCAGAAAAAGAAGGTAACATTTGCTTCTATATCAGTAAAACGGACGCCTGGGAAGAAAATGGCAGACTGTTAAAAATTGGAAAAATCAAGATAAATATTAGTCCAAATCCGTTTACGGAGAGCAATCCATTTGTACAAACATTGAATTTGAGTAATGGACTTATAGAGATAAAAGCAGGAAGCGGAAATAAAATTTCAAAATTCACAATTTGGGTTGACGCAAACAATCCTGTTATTCACGTTGATGCTTTGGTTGATGAAACGGCTGTAATTACTGCTCAAACTGAAATATGGAGAGATAAAGAAAGAAGCGTAACTGGTGGTGAATTCACCGATTTTCTCAGTGATATAAACTATTTCACTAAAATTTATGGTCCTATCATAACTAAACCCGATGTGTTGTTGAGTGTTCCCAACAAAGTCGGTTGGTATCATCACAACCCTGAATTGCAAGGATTTTATACAAATCTAAAACAACAGGGATTAGATGGTTTTAATGTCGTTAACCCTTTAAAAAAAGCAACATTTGGAGCATTAATGAGCGGTTCCGGATTTGAGAAAAAAGATGATAAAACACTAGTCAGTAATTCGGGAAAAGAAATAAATTTAACAATAGCTGTTTTAACAGAACAACCCTCTACTCCTGAAAAATGGTTAGCAAACGTTGAGAAAATATCCAATAAAAACAACAAAATAGTTGTTCAAAATAATTTCAAATTGCACAAAGAATGGTGGGCGAAATTTTGGAATAGAAGTTGGATTGATATTTCGGCCAATGCAACTACAGAAACGCAAAATGGTACGGAAAAACAAGGAGACGTTTTAACAAGAGGGTACACTTTGCAAAGATTTATAAACGCATGTGCAGGTCGAGGAAACTATCCTATCAAATTTAACGGCTCTATTTTTACAGTTGAAAATAAAGACAAGGAAGGTTTTGCCGATTATCGCAGATGGGGTCAAGGATACTGGTGGCAAAACACCCGTTTACCTGTACTATCTATGCCTGCAAGTGGTGATTTTGATATGATGCAGCCTTTTTTTAAAATGTATTTTAACCAGTTGCCACTTGCAAAATATAGAGCGAAAATGGCCTTCAAACACGACGGAGCTTATTTCGCAGAATGTGCTTACCCCTGGGGTGCAGTATTTACTGAGGCGTGGGGTGATAAATATATTGATGATATGCCCGATAGAATTCAGTGGAGAGGCCACCATAAATACGAGTGGGTATCAGGCCTTGAACTTGTAACATTGATGTATGAATATTATTTATACACTCAGAACGAAAAATTTGCCAGGGAGAAACTCATTCCAATGGCTTATGAAGTAATGTTGTTTTTTGAACAACATTATAAGTTGGACGAAAGAGGCAAATTAAAATTTGAACCATCACAAGCCCTTGAAACTTGGTGGGAATGTACAAATGCACTGCCCGAAGTCGCAGGGATGAATTATCTTGTAAAGATAATTGGTAATATGCCGGAAAAAATTGTTTCAAAAGACCTTAAAGTCTTAACACAAAGATTGACTAAAATCTTACCGTCGGTTCCAGCTCATGTTGTAGATGGGAAGAACATGCTTGCCCCTGCTGATGTGTTTAAAAATAAACACAACGCAGAAAATCCTGAGCTTTATGCAGTATATCCTTTTAAACTTTATGGATTGGGGAAACCTGAAATAGAGATGGGAATTAATGCCTATAATGCACGTGACCCGAAAGGGAATTTCGGTTGGAGACAAGATGATTTGTTTGCGGCTCTTTTGGGTTTAACCGACGAAGCCCAAAAAGGAATAATCGATAGAGCAAGTCATTGGGATAAAGGACAACGTTTTCCTGCTTTTTGGGGACCAAATTACGATTGGACACCAGACCAGGATCATGGAGGAGTATTGTTGAGAACAACACAAAACATGTTGTTGCAATGCGATGATAAAGAAATTAGATTGTTCCCAGCGTGGCCGAAGGATTGGGATGTCAATTTCAAACTCCATGCTCCATTCAGCACTACAATTGAATGTGTGTATAAAAATGGTAAAATAGAAAAATTAATCGTGACACCTTCTTCAAGAGAAAAGGATATAATTTTCACAAAATAAAAGAGGGCTTTACAATGGTTTAAAGTGAAGTTTGAAATAGAATGCAAGGGTCAGAATTTATTAAAGAGCTTTTAGCAATCAATGACAACTTTTATGTGAAAGAAATACAAACAAATTTGATCTGGCATAATAAAACAAAAAAAACTAAACCTTAAAAATAAACACATGAACAAACTCACATTTTCTATCATCGCAGTCATTTTATCATTCACCTCTGTGGGTGTCTATGGTCAGGGGGAAACATTGGCGGCTGACAAATCGTTTCCTGCCAAAATGAATTTTAATAGGGATTGGTCTTTTGTAAAGAGCCCTGCAGAATGGCCGGTTGAGTTTAATGAAAGGAATATGACAATGGAACCAGTGATTCTTCCTCACACATGGAATGCGGAGGATATGGGGCCGGGTCTGCCCAATCCATTTATCGGAAGCGGCTGGTACCGAAAAGTTTTTGTCCTACCTCAACTGCAAAAAGGGCAGCGGCTTCTTGTTGAGTTTGAAGGGGTAAACAATTGTCATAAGGTATGGGTAAACGGCGGCTATGCCGGTGGACACGATGGTGGGTTTCTTTCAAACCTTTATGATATTACTGAACTGTTGAAAGAGGGTAAAAATACGATGCTGGTTCGGGCTGATAATAGTTATACCATTAAGGCTGGTATGCCGGAATGGATTGGCTGGAACCGTTATGGAGGGATTACAAGGTCTGTCTGGCTGCATATTCGGGAACATGCCTATATTTCTTGTGCCGGTGTGGAGATACGAACCCCGGAAGTAAGCAATGAATCAGCATCCACTGTGGTCAAAACATACCTTGATGAGACAAAATCTGATGGTACGATACTTACAGTAAAGCATACCTTGACATCCCCTGAGGGAAGACTGATTTCCAGCACTAAAATGCAATTAAAATCCAGTTATAGCCTCTCCAACACCATTGAAATTAAATTGCCTACTTTAGTTAAACCGGAGCTCTGGTCCGATATTAATCCTGTTCTTTATACCCTAAAGACCGAAATACTTGAAGGCGAAAAAGTGCTCGACTCGCAGGAAAACCGTATTGGATATCGCTTCTTTCATTTTGATTCCGAAAAGGGATTTACTCTCAACGGCAAGCCGACCAAACTCAAGGGTGCCAACATTCACATAGACTTCCCTGGTTTAGGGAATGCTCTACCAGAGCGGTTTCATACGGAAGATATGAAGCTGATGAAACAGATGGGTTGTAATTTTATGCGTGCCTCTCATTATCCGCGACCAAAAGCGACACTGGATGCCTGCGATGAGCTGGGAATAATGGTTATGGAAGAGCAGCCATACTGGCATGGTTCGGTTCGTCCCTCGGGAGGCGAAGAGGCTATCGAGAACTCGTCGAGGTTGATTCGTGAATTGGTTCGCCAGCATGGAAATCATCCGTCAATAATCATCTGGAATACCGTTAACGAGATTATGATAGCGCCACCTTATAAGCCCGGAGTGGGATACCTGTCAACTAATTATCCAGGATTCGAAACATGGAAGATTAATCCAGGGGATTACCCATACCTCCGACGACATCTTCAAAAGATGGTTGAAACTTTTAAAGATGTTGATACTGGCCGACCGGTATCGATGGTCGTGGGAGGGCAGTGGCAGAAGAACGATTTGGCAGGCCTTACCAAGATTGCTGATATTGTGGCGTATAACGGAGCAGCGATGAATTTTCTAACAAAAAGCTTTACTGCACCTGAAACTGGTAAAAATTATGAATTTGTTCCCGACTACTGTCGAGAGATTTTTCCGAACCGAGTCCATATTATGTCGGAAGGTGTTCTAAACGACTATTTTTTCGCACGTGGCGACTGGGAAAGAGAACAGGCTGGCTGGCGGGTGAACGCAAAATACTGGAACACGATTAACCAGCGTCCATGGTTTTGCGGTGGAAGCATGTGGTGCTTTACCGATTATTCGCATTATTCTCCTAAAATTATCAGCAGATTTACTGATGCGGACCAGAATGTTAATACGTCGGACACGGGAATGATGGATCTGCATGGAGTTGTTGATAATTACCGTCTGCCCAAAGACCTTTTTTACTTCTATGAGGCCATGTGGTCTGACCATCCTGTTTTGCATATTTTGGGGCACTGGAACCATGATTCGGGTTCTAAACACGAAGTCGTGGTATTTACCAACTGTAAGGATGTAGAATTAACTCTGAATGGCAAATCGCTAGGCAAGGGAGTTTCTTGTAAAAGTGAATTTCCTGATATTGAGAACGCTCCGTTGGTTTGGAAAAATGTTGATTTTAAGGGAGGAAAATTGGAAGCAAAAGGCAATTTTCGCAACCAGAAAATGACAGATGCAAGGTTTACTGCCAGCATCCCTAAACAGATACTGCTTTCTGCATCAAATAAATTAATTGCCGATGGCCGAGACATTAGCTATATCGACTTGAAAATTACGGATTCAAAAGGGAACCGATGTTATACATACAACGAAACTTTAACAGTAAAAGTAAGTGGTGCAGCGAAACTTGGAGGAGCGAGTGAAATTGTGGTTTCAGGTGGTTTGGCTCGTGTTGCGGTTCGTTCAACCGGTGAGATTGGCGATGTTAAAGTGATTGCCAAAGGCAAAGGATTGAAGGACGGTGAACTAACAGTAAAATCTTTAT
>CAIWIS010000740.1 GCA_903912795.1 uncultured Bacteroidales bacterium | reverse complement strand
TTTAACTGGGTTAAATTTTATTGTTACCATACATCGTATGCGAGCTCCAGGAATGAAGTTTTTCAATATGCCATTATTCCCATGGTCCATTTATGCTGCCTCGTGGATTCAGTTACTTGCGACTCCAGTTGTTGGTATTACATTAATAATGTTAATTTTTGAACGTTTATTCGGAATTGGTTTCTTCAATCCCGAATTAGGAGGCGACCCTCTCCTTTTCCAACATTTATTCTGGATTTATTCGCATCCTGCAGTTTATATTATGATTTTACCAGCAATGGGTGTAATAACTGAAATTATTCCTACATTTTGCCAACAGAAAGTATATGGCTACAAGGCAATTGCTATTTCGAGTTTGGCTATTGCAGGTGTTGGCTTCTTGGTTTGGGGTCATCACATGTACACTTCGGGCATGAGCGAGCAAGCACGTTGGTTTTTCTCACTCCTTACATTTATAGTGGCTGTGCCTAGTGCTATCAAAGTTTTCAATTGGATTTTCACCATGTACAAAGGCTCTATCGATTTGAAACCACCATTTTTATATGCTTTATTTTTTATATTCTTATTTATTATCGGTGGAACTACAGGATTAATTTTAGGATCAGTAGCAACTAATATTCAAGTACACGACACTGCATTTATTGTGGCGCATTTCCATTACATCATTTTTGGAGGTATGGGATTTGCATTTTTCGCTGCAATACATTTTTGGTTTCCAAAATTTTACGGTACTATGTACAATATTAAACAAGCTAATTTTGGAGCAATTTTACTCTTTATTGGTTTTAATTTATTGTATTTCCCGCAGTTCATTATTGGGTATCAGGGTATGCCACGTAGGTATTACGACTATTTACCACACTTTCAGTGGGCACAAGTGCTTTCAACTATAGGAGGCGTAGTTTTATTCATAGCGCTGATTATAATGGTTACCAATTTGGTTAAAGGTGCCAAAAGAGGTGCTCCTGCTCCAGCTAACCCTTGGAATGGTTCAACCTTGGAATGGACAATTCCTTCGCCACCATCATTAGAGAATTTCGACACCGATCCTGTTGTAAAAAAGAATCCGTACGAGTACAATTGAGAAATTAGAAATTAGAAGAAATTAAAGAGTGTTAATAATATGAGCAATCACGAAAATCACACACATGTACATCGCGACGATGAAGCCCAAAAGTTGGGTATGTGGCTTTTTATATTTACTGAACTATTGTTGTTTGGCGGCTTATTTTTGGTATATTCCATTTTCAGAATGCAATATCCTGAAAATTTTCATGAGTCAAGTTTGGAGTTAAGTGTAACTCTTGGAGTGACCAACACGGTAATTTTATTAGTAAGTAGTATGTCGGTTGCCATCTCGCTCACTGCCGTTCAGAAAAATAATTATAAACTTGCTAAATGGATGCTTCTACTAACAGTAGCATTGGCATTAGCATTTATGGTGAACAAGTACTTTGAATGGGGTGCCAAATTTCATCATGGACTTTATCCTGGCTCTGAACTTATGCATCTACTCGACAGAGGACATCATTTGTATTTTGGCTTGTACTTTTTCATGACAGGGTTGCATGCTTTACATATTATAATTGGTGTAATATTGCTTTTGATTAGTTATGTAAAAATTCAAAAAGGAAAAATCCAGTCGGATAATTTCATGCATCTTGAGAATGCAGCACTCTATTGGCACTTGGTCGATTTAATTTGGATTTTCTTATTCCCATTATTGTATTTAATTTCTTAAAAGTCTACTAATATGTCAGAAAACACACATCATATTACACCCTACAGAACACTCGGAATTATTCTGTTGATTCTTCTATCGCTAACATTTGTAACTATAGAAATTACATCAATTCATTTAGGTGCTTTAACTGTAACTGCAGCATTACTAATTGCTGGTGTAAAAGGTTTTTTAGTTTTGTCGTATTTTATGCATTTAAAGCATGAGAGCTTATTACTCAGAATATTAGTTGCATTGGTTTTTGTGCTATTTGCATTGATCGTGTTAATAACATTTATCGACTATGCATATAGGACTTAGAAGATAGAATTTAGAAGTTAGGAGTTAATCCCGATAACTATCGGGATCAGAAGAAAGGAAATTGAGAAAATATAAAAAGCAAAAAAACAGTCATTTGACTTTTGTTTTTCGACAATATAAATTTCCAAAAAGATATCAAACAATCAAACATTAAATATATATGTTTAGTAACGCATCAAATTTTGTACAAGGAGTCGACTCGGCATTTGCTATAATTGTTGGCATTTCGGTGTTTTTTCTTATCGCCTTAACTGCTTTAATGATTTATTTTGTAGTTAGATACAACAAAAAACGACATCCAAAAACAGTATATGTAAAGGATAACCCTTGGCTCGAAGCAACGTGGATTGCAATTCCACTAGTAATTGTACTATATATGTTTTATATAGGTTGGGAAGGCTTTTTACCTATGCGCCAAGTGCCCGACAATGCTATGAAGGTAAAAGCCATTGGTAAAATGTGGGTTTGGGAATTTGAATACGAAGGCAATAAAGTATCGGATACACTAATGTTACCAATTAGCAAAGCTGTTAAAATTGATCTGGTTTCAACAGATGTATTGCATGGTTTTTCGGTTCCTGCATTTCGTATTAAAGAAGATGTAGTGCCCGTAAAGAAAAACTACACATGGTTTATGCCTGGCGAAATTGGAGAGTTTGATTTGTATTGTACAGTATATTGTGGATTAAGCCATTCCTACATGCATTCAATTGTAAAAGTTGTACCCGTAGATGAGTTTAATAAATGGTTAGCGGCTCTTCCTATCCGTAAAAAGGACGATAGTAAAGGACGAAAAGTTATGGAAAAAAATGGTTGTTTAGCTTGTCACTCTATTGATGGATCAAAACTAGTTGGACCAACATTTAAAGGCTCATATGGTTCAAAAATTAAGGTTAAAACGAATGGTGTTGTTCGCGAAATTGTGTTCGACGACAAATACCTCGAGACTTCAATATATGATCCAAATGCGGATATTTCGGGCGATTATCCTCCAGGATTAATGAAATCGTATAAGGATGTTATAACAAAAGAAGATTTAGTATTGATAAATGATTATCTGAAAACTTTGAAATAGAATCAAGGACAACTGACGACAGACAACAGTCAACAAAAAGAAACATGACAAATAACTCATTCAGCACAGTGCTGAAATTAATGAAATTAAAAGTGTCAGTGGCAGTAACATTTACTGCCATTGCTGGCTATATTATATTCAGTCATCAACTAAGTATTGATATTCTATACTTGATGGTAGGTGTTTTATTGTTGGCAAGTGGTTCAAGTGCGTTAAATCAAGTGCAAGAGTCTCCTTACGATGCCATTATGTCTCGCACATGCTTGCGTCCAATTCCATCGGGTTTGCTATCGAACAAACAAGCATTTATATGGTCGGTTCTCTTTATTGTATCCGGGTCAATAATTCTTTACTTCGCAATCGGAAGTACTCCAATGCTGTTGGGTTTATTTAATGTGCTTTGGTACAATGGCATTTACACGCCACTGAAACGAATCACAGCTTTTGCCGTAGTACCAGGTTCATTAGTTGGAGCAGTGCCTGTATATATTGGCTGGACAGCTGCAGGAGGCTCCATTAGCGACACTACAATACTTTTCGTAGGACTTTTCTTATTTATTTGGCAAGTGCCCCATTTCTGGTTGCTCATGTTAAAGTATGGCGACGAATACCAACAGGCAGGTTTTAAAACCATTACCAATTCAATAAATGCTTTTACTCTACCCAAAATTATTTTTGTTTGGGTGCTTTGTACATCGTTCAGTTCGTTGATAGTACCACTTTTCTTAGAAGAACTCAGTTTATGGTTCTTTCTAATGGTATTTTCATTAAATTTAATTTTCATTTCGCTGTTTGTTCAAATGGCATTTAATTCCGAAAAACCAATTTCATTCAAACGATCATTTATCGGCATAAATGTTTACATGATGGTTTTTATGCTGTTTTTAATCGCATTTCATTTGATTTAATAGCAATTTTAATCATTTTTAGGCTACTAGAATTCAAGTAATCAGCTCTTTAAAAATTATTACGAACAAAATACATTTTACTATTTTGATATTTCAAAAAAAGACATTATCTTTGCACTCGCTAAAGTAAAAAAATGGCTGCGTAGCTCAACTGAATAGAGTACCACACTACGGATGTGGGGGTTACAGGTTTGAATCCTGTCGCGGTCACAATAGAAAACACCAATCAACTGTAAATCAGTGATTGGTGTTTTTGTTTATCACTATTTGCCCCACATTTGCCCCACTTATTTCTTTACAATACTTTTTTGGCTCCGAAAAAATCAAAAAATCATTGAGGAAATTACTATAAATTACATAACTAATCTTAGTAACAAACTGACCTAATTAAACATTATCATATCAACCAGCTGGGTAAAATAATCAACTGACCAGATTTCTAGCTGTCCCTGTTCTTTGAGAAAAGGTTTTACATCCGCTTTTACATTTTCAATGTTTGTATTGACTATCTTTTCTTTTAGCAGCTTTCTAAATGATTCATGTGTCATTTGCTCCATATTCATTGATTCAAACTGCCGAGTTCTTTGACATAAATGGGTAAAATCTAAGCTAACATTATTCTTTACATACCATTCAAAATCATACCAATCACGACCTTTAACCCTGTTATTCCATTTTCGGAAAAGCAGTGCATGCATTTTACCTGCATATAAACTTGGTAAAGTGTAGCAACGAGTCATAAATGAATAGGGCAACAATAGTAATTTCGATTCGGTAGAAAATCCTAAGGGAGGATTAATATCCAATTCAATCTTTATTTTTACACTACGTTCTGTTCTGAATTGTAAATTATAAATTGCTGTATCGTCTTTTAAAAATGCTGATTCAACATTAGACTCGTTTTTCTTCTCTTTTTTGTTGATTACAACTTCTCTTCCCAACGCTGTGAATTCGTTGATAATAGGCTGGAAATAATCCTCCAGTTTGAATTCTTTATTTGGCTGCAACAATGAAAAGTCCACATCTTCTGAAAACCTTTCTAATTTATGAAAAATACGTAGACATGTTCCACCATAAAATGCAGCATGTTCAAAGAATCCACCCCTGTAAAGTCCTGCTAACGCTATTTGTTGCATTACTTCATGTAGTGCATTTGTATAATCATCATTGGTTATTATCTCGTAACGAGATAACATAGTATCAAATACGTTCATTTAGTAGTAATTTATAAAGTAAAGTAAGTTCTCTTTTTTTCTTGCTTACAGCTATACATTCCTTAATAATATCAACATTGTATTGTTCAATTGTCGATAAATCAATTCGCATATCTTCTTCCAGATAAATTCGCATTGCTTTCTCAGATTGCAGTCTTAATCCAGCTGTTTGCACAATCAAATCACACAAAGCTTTTTCTGGACTAGCTATAAGGAAAGCATACTCATTATTCACAATTTCCTGTCGTATGCCAATTGTAAGATATTCTTTACTCACACCTATATACTCGAAGTCTCCCAATGGGGTTGAAAAATTCCTACTTCGCTTGATGGTCATTGAACTGACAATGTGAACCCTTTCCGGTATTAATTTATAATATGATAGTGCTGTTTGAAGAGATACGTAAGATGGTCCATAAAGATGATTGGCAATCAACTCTTTTGATAATGGCTGATTGAACAACTTGGGTGAAACAACAAAAAGTCCTCTCTTTAATCTGAGCAGAAAGTCTGATTGCTCTAATGAAGAAATCTTATCTTTTGGTGATTTATAATCAGCCAATGATCCAGTCAATGTGGCTGTATCAAACGGAATAATGCCAAATCGCTTTAAAAAATCTGTATTTACCATTTCAGTGGGTTCTGATATACGGCGCAAATATAGTAATAATTACACAGATAATCGAATTAAAATCGAATATCTGTGTAAAATACGCCATTTACTTGTAAATATTACAAGAATTTCTAATTCTATCGGAAATTATGAAGGTCTACAAATGGGTTATCTGTTAAAATTGAAAATTATTTACTTTGTATTAAAACTTTTTCTAAATATGTTACTATAAGGTTTATGTTTCGATATTGGAACATAAAATTAAAAATATAAGTAAGTGTTCATATTTAGTTTATACAATATTCAATAATAGATTCCGTTCTATTAGTATTCAAGTAAATACGATTAGAAATGGGAAAAATAAAGACGATAGAATTAACGAGCGTCCAACGATTAGAATTAGAGCATGGTTTCCGCCATGGAACGAGCCACTGTTTTCGCATGCGTTGCCGTGCTGTTCTTCTCAAGTCAGACGGACTGCCTTCTGTAAAAGCTGGTGAACAGACCGAAATGAGTTTGGTATCAGTTAATGCATGGGTAAAACGCTTCC
>CAIWIS010000739.1 GCA_903912795.1 uncultured Bacteroidales bacterium | reverse complement strand
TTTTTAATCTACCAAACGTTTTTGAAATTATTTCTATTTTATTTCAAACTTTAATTCAATAGACACATTCTCTCTCGAAAGCGGGTGCAAAAGTAGACCTTTTTTTTTAATCTACCAAAACTTTAAACCCATTTTTTATGCTAAAAAACATGTTTTTGATGTAATTAAGCTGATTAGAAGAACATTGACTGTTGAAAATAATTTTAATTAATCATTTAGTACTATTGAAAAGACTATACTTTTTCAGCAATAAAAACAACTTTGATTTGTAACATTCGAAATATATAGGCTGCAAAATTGAATAATATTTAATGATTGATTCATTATTATATCGGAAAATACTTTATAAATTAAAATACTAATCTGTTTTTTTCATCAAAAAGCACAGAATAACACTTTAAAAAATTATCTTTGTATTTGAAATTTATTAAATAAAATGTTTGATACGATATATAAAGGTATTTTAGTTGGGTTATTTGTTTCGGTGCCACTTGGTCCTATTGGTATGTTATGTATACAGCGCACATTAAATAGAGGCCAAAAACATGGTATTGCTACTGGACTGGGAGCAACTACTTCCGATTTACTATATACTATTGTATCGTTATATTTTTTAAGTTTCGTTCTTGACTTTATAGAGCAATACCGATTTTGGATACAATTTTCGGGTAGTCTGATTTTAATTTCATTTGGTTTTTTTATTTTCAAAAGCCATCCATCGGCACAACCCAAGCCTTACGAAACACGACAATTTAGTTTATTAGGTGATTTTATAACCTCATTTGGTCTTACTCTTTCGAATCCGTTAGTGCTTTTTGTACTTATTGCGTTATTTGCAAAATTTGAAATTATTAGCAACAAGTCGACTTTTACAGAAATAGTAATAGGAATAGTATCCATTTTGTTTGGAGCATTTATATGGTGGACTACACTAACGCTAATAGTTAGTAAATTCAGAAATAAATTAAACTTAAACGGACTTAAAAAGTTGAATAAGATTACTGGTATAATAATATTATTAATAGGTTTATTTGGTGCAATCTTCAGTTTATTAGAAACTTAACATTGTGTTTGTGTATTGAAATACAATTTACACTTAAAATTACAAAAAAAAGAATGCTACTTTAAATATCAAATTTCAATGCATTCGATAATCATAAACAGTTTATCACTCACAAAAAATAAATTATGAACTTGAAAATCAATAAATTTCAATTAGATACAATCAATAAAATTGGTTTGATTATTTGTGTTATAATTATTATTGTTCAATTATTCCCGAGTCAAAACAAGTTTTCATATCAATTTGAAATTGGAAAGCCATGGGCTTATGAATTAATTACTGCTAATTTTGATTTTCCGATTTATAAAAATGAGCATGAACTAAAAAATGAGAAAGAGCTTGCATTGACTAATTTCAATAGTTATTTTAATGCCGACACTACAATTGTAGAGAAACAAATACAAAGACTAATTTCGGATCAACTCAAACAAAATGGGAAAGAACCTGAATATATATC
The DNA here is from genome assembly GCA_903912795.1 of uncultured Bacteroidales bacterium. GTDB lineage: Bacteria > Bacteroidota > Bacteroidia > Bacteroidales > Paludibacteraceae > Paludibacter. The sequence goes on along the minus strand of CAIWIS010000739.1, from coordinate 2,934 downwards.
GTATATTAAATCAAAATTCAAAGAAATTTACTCAAAAGGGATACTCAGTTCGGAAAGCAAAAATCAAATTTCGAATTCGAAGTCCGAAAAAATTTTGTGTATTCTACCAAATCGCTATACCGAAACACGCATAATATCAAATTTATATACTCCAAAATCGGCTTACGAAGAGATAATTTATTTGGCACCAGAAAAAATTAAAGAATATAATCTGAACAATTATTTGGTTGAGAACTTAATATATGATAGTACAGCAACCGAAAATTCGAAAAATGAAATTTTAAAAAACCTATCGTTAACTACGGGCATGGTTCAAACAGGGGAACGTATAATTGACAGGGGCGAAATTGTAAATCCTGAAAACTTTAAGATTTTGCGTTCACTCAAAATTGAATTTGATAAACGTAAAGCCTCAATACAACAATCGGCTTTGGTAAAAATTGGTCAAATAATAATAATATCGACACTTATTTCACTCTTTTTCTTATACCTACATTTATTCCGACCACGTATTTTCGAAAATTTCGGAAATTTAATTTTTATATCACTATTGATATTATTAATGACTGGTTTGGCATCAATAACTGTTCATAATCCGGCATTACATTATTTGATGGTACCTTTTGCACTATTGCCAATAATTATTCGCGTGTTTTTTGATTCCCGAACAGCACTTTTCGCACATATTATTACCATGTTAATTATATCATTTATGGTAGATAATCCATTTCAGTTTGTAGTACTTCAAATATCAATTGGAATGGTAGCTGTTTCGAGTTTAAAAGACATGACTCAGCGGTCGCAATTGGCTCAAACGGCTCTTTACATTTTCATATCGTATGCTTGTTTGTTTTTTGCATTTGAATTTATCTCCGAAGGTGAAATTGACCGAATTCATTTTCAACCAATTATATATTTTGCCATTAGCAGCACTATCCTATTGTTTGCTTATGTACTTATTTATTTATTCGAAAAAATATTTGGATTAATATCGGCATTAACCCTCGTAGAACTTACTAATGTAAACAGTGATTTAATGATAACCTTTGCTGAAAAGGCTCCTGGGACATTTCAACATACATTACAAGTATCGAATTTAGCTACCGAAGCTGCCAAAAAGATTGGAGCTAACAGTTTATTGGTTCGTACTGGAGCCTTGTATCATGACATTGGTAAAATGAAAAATCCAGAATTTTTTATCGAGAATCAATTGGGATCCTATAATCCATTGAAAGAACTACCGCTCGAAGAAGCTGCAAAATTAATAATTGGCCATGTTAACGCTGGAGTTGAGATTGCAAAAAAAAGTCATTTACCCGAACAAATTATTCAATTTATTACCACGCATCATGGTTTAGGTAAAACAAAATATTTTTACAATTCGTTTATAAATAATTTTCCAGACATTAAGCCCGACGATGCATTATTTACTTACCCTGGGCCACTGCCTAACAGTAAAGAAACTGCAATACTAATGATGGCTGATGCTGTAGAAGCTCGTGTACGAAGCCTTGGTGTATATACCGAAGAGAATATTTACAATGCAATAGAGCAAATGATTGACAGTCAGATTGCCGATGGACAGTTTAAAGAAGCGCCAATTAGCTTCCGCGATGTAGAAACAGTTAAAGAAGTTTTCAAGGAAAAAGTAAAAAACATGTATCATTCCAGAATAGTTTATCCTGAAGTAAATTCCAAAAAGTAATAAAAAAAAATCCCTGTTAACAGGGATTTCTTTTTTATTACTAAGTTATATCTTACCAATTATCGGTTCGGAATGGCAAAACTGGCAATCCAGTAGTATTATAGATAAATCCTTTGCCTGCCATAAAATTGCGGTAACAATAACGTACGGCTACAGGCTTTTTAACATCGGGAGCAGTCACAATTAACTGACGATTTTTGATAACTGCCTTAGCAGGATAAAACTGCTGATTGTCGCCTGCAATTTCAACATTCGAGATTTCTTTACCATAACTAGTAAGGCCAATTGCAATATTATCGAAACTAATTATTGCTGCTGAATCTTTAATAGCTATACTTTTAAAATTTGGGTTTTTATAGGCAATACCCTTCACACCATAGGTTTCGGACAAAGCACAATAACTTAAACGTTCGCCTACGGTTTTTTTCTCAGCTGGATGTATACAAAACTCTTCACCTAAATCAATAGTTGCTGCCATACCTGCATTTGGAACAATTAAACTGGATTTGTATTGCTCATCGTAAAACTTACCCGACAAAATATCACTCTGATTATTATACCAATAAGGAGCAATTTGCACAAAATAAAATGGTAATTCATTTAATTCGAAAACAGTCTTCCAATTTTCGACCATTGTTTTGGTAAGCTGCGCATAATACTGAAATTCGCCACGGTTTGACTCTCCTTGATACCAAATAGCACCTTTTATACTAAAGTTTTTAATAGGATTTATCATTCCATTAAACAAATTGCTTGCACGATGATTGGGAGGCGTGTTATCTTTGGTTGTACTTAATAAGGATTGTGGGTGCTTTTTAATATTGTCGCTGTCAATCCATGCTTCGATACGTGAACCACCCCAACTCGAACAAAGCAAACCAATAGGAATGTTTAACGATTTTTGTAAACGAGCACCGAAATAATAAGCTGTAGCGCTAAATTTTGCTACTGATTGAGCATTAGCCATCTCCCATTTTCCACGACAAGTATCTTGAGGTGTAGCTTTTGAGGCCTTTTCAACAGTAAACAAGCGGATATTAGTGTTGGTTGCATTTACCAATGTTTCGTTCGACTTGTTAATTGGCTGATCATTGAATCCTTGCACTGGCATTTCCATATTTGATTGACCAGAACACAACCAAACCTCGCCTAACAAAATATTTGTAATTTTCAGTTTTTCTTTTCCTGCTGTTATTTGAATATTGTATGGACCACCAGCTTCTACTGTA
>CAIWIS010000738.1 GCA_903912795.1 uncultured Bacteroidales bacterium | reverse complement strand
CAACCGCCTATTGTAAAAGGTAAAACCTATGAAGTGGATGAAATGAGAACGTTAATTGGGAAGAAGAGCTTGCTGCGCTGGATAGTTTACGCGTTGTACCGTGAAAGGAAAACGATTTGCTATTGTCGGAGTTTAGCGGTGCTTATGGCAGTGTTACGGATTTATCCTCGTCCAATCGGATATGTCTATTTAATGATAAACAAGGGTGGCACGTCAGGTGGGATCAAGCGGTCACGACCAACGGGAGTAATTTTGGAATCCCACCTTCAGTTATTATAAGGATTTTCAACTTGTCTGCGATAGGCAGGTTGAAAATCCTTTTATTACAATATGTTGGAATTGCAATTTTTCGCAAGCTCAAGACCGTTGGTTCCCAACGACGATGCGAAAATTCCTATATCCGACGAGACGGGAGAATATTTGAGCTAATTTCAAAAATGATAAACAGTTACAATTTGGCTAAAATACATCTACTACGCTCTGCTAAATTCATTACAACAATAAATAATTCAACTATTATTCTCCTATTTTTCCACAATAATACCCTTGTATTTATTGTACAAAAATGAAATGATAAGGAGTAAAAGGCCTAAAGACACAAATAAGATTGTTTTTGAAATGGTACTCAATTGCGATAAGTCGTAAATGAAGAGTTTTACGAGTGTTGCTCCAAAAAGTGCAATGGCCGCAATGCGTAAATGTTTTAAGTTTTTCCAAATACCAATTACAATCAAAAGTAGCGAATAAACTCCCCACAAAATACTGATTCCCAGTTTATCGGTTTGTGAAACGCCATTTAGCGCCAAAATATTTTGAAGTTCACTACTCAACATCCAAAGCATAACAATATTTAAAGCAATATCAAAATGCATACTTTTTAGTTTATCAAAAAGTGCAAATTTACGGTAGCTGTAGGCCGAAACAAGTGCCGGAATTAAAAACACATACGATATGTATCTTGTGTAGCTGTTTTGAACTGTACGCGGGAAATAATTTGCCTGATCCTGTTCCAGAAACGAATAGCGCAAATCGGCTAATGAACTTAGTCCAAACACAAGGTAAATTAAAAGTGTTAAACTCAGCAATAATAAGGTAGTTTGCGAAAGAACATTGATTCGGAAGTATTTGGAATTAACATAAGTCAACACCGAAAGAAACAACATGGTATAGTTCGAAGTCCAGATTGATTTATAATCCAACAAATCGTAATTCCAAATAGTATTGCGATAGTTTTGACCATCAACAACTTCCGAAACGCAGGTATTGTTGAAAAGTTGAATCCAATAGTTGACAATTTCTACATAAAAACTAAAATAAACACTTATAATCAGAATGATTGGAATAATGTATGGGATAAATGGATAGGTTTTTCGATTAAATGCCGGTATATACTTCTTTAGCCTATCTACGTACCACATTCCCACAAAACTTACTACAAAAAGAATGGATGTCAGAAAATTAATATTCAAAACTGGTCGAACATAGCTTGATAATTGAGTAAACGATTCGGTGTTGTAATTTGTACTCCAATCCTGAATAATGCTGCCAAAAGCCAACAACATAAGCGGATACGCTAATTTTTCGTAGATTGCACTTTGCTTTATACGTCCTATATAAAACAACACCAATGTTTCGCCAAGCCAAAGTAGTGTCACCCAACTGCCGTCGAACTGAACTGGAATGGTAATTGTAACAAATACAGCCACTAAACCCAAAATTAACAACAGCAGATTTTTATCAGCCAACTTTTGTTTATACACAATAAATGAGGCAATTAAATGAATTACGGCATTTAATATGGTAAATAAACCTTGGAAATTCTCGCCCACTTTAGTAGTGCCCAATATGGAATAACCAAAAGCATAAAACACAAACGAGTTTACTAACAAAAGTACAATATCATCGATTT
>CAIWIS010000737.1 GCA_903912795.1 uncultured Bacteroidales bacterium | reverse complement strand
GTAATCTTTAAGCTTTGTTGTGCCTGAGTAAGTACAAATGCCTGAGAGTAGTTTGTTGTGCTGAATTTTGAAGGTAGTTAAAAAACTGATTTTTGGCACACTCAGTGTTTCGTTGTAGGTAAAAACAACTGATTTTTGTGGTGTCTGTGTTGTTCCATTACCCGTATAGTCGATACGTTGCAGATATTGTCCGTACTGTGTATAGGTGTAGGTCATATAATTGCTGTACAAATCCGACACTTTGTTAAGTTTCCATGCCATTACACGTGTATCGTTGGCATCGCCGGCATTTTTGAGCATAGAGTTGGTAGAGTTTCCAAACTCCATTACCTTGCCGTCGACCGATGTAGCCTGAAAATAAATACCGTTTGCGCCATTCAGTATTTTGACACGAACATGGTTTTCAATCTCCGTTCCGTACTCAGCGTTTACGCTAAAATGTGTACCCGACAGTAAAATTAGCCTTTGTCCATCCAAATAAAGTTGGTCGCTGGTATCAAACTTAATAGTACTGTTTACATTATCAAAATACAGATTTTTCCCTCCGCGGGTAATAGCTGAAGTTCCGGCTATATCCCAACCTGTACCTAGATTGCCAAATCCACCCTGACTGTTGTAAACCACAGCTACCTGTGGCTGCATACCTGCAATGCCCGTCGGCACTTCAATAGGTATCTGGTAAGTGGCTGCACCGGTTGGTGTCACAGCTGCTGAGCCGGATACGGCTCCCACAATAGCACTACCCTGAGGATCGGTTGTTACATTACCCGAAGCATCTTTATAGGTACTCGAATTTGCCGGCAGTGGCAATGTTTTATCAATCTTGGCCGTAAATGTTTTGCCCTGAGCAGCATTGTACACAAAGCCCGATTTCAAAGTAACACGGTCGCTGGCTAAGTATTGCTTTGTCGAACCCGTTTCGCTCTGATTCAGTATAAAACTGATATTGGGCTCCTGAGCGCGGGTAGTAAAAACCGACAAGAATACCAATATGCTTAATGTGATCTGTTTTGTTTTCATCTGTTTATAATTTGACTTTTTAGTTGTCAGATGGAACTTACCATGTTAAAATAATCATTGCTTTGTGTGTTAATAATTATTTTAACATGGACGTTTCATGCGCCTGTTTTTATTTTAATGCATCTAAATCCTTTTGATGCTGTATAACATAAAGTGTGAGCTCTTCTATTTTTTGCAAAAGTTTCATTTGTATTTCCGAAACTTTCACACCATTTTCTTTTACCTCCGCTGCCGATGGCAAACCCGGCAGATGCTTATGTTTACCAATATATTTATCCACTTCAGTTAATGCTGGCAATTTATAGTTACTGTCAAACACAAAATCAGCCCAGCCACTTGTTGTCATTTCTACATTACGTGCCTTAATTTTTCCTTTTACAAGCAGTTGACTATTAGCATACGATGTATGAGTCCCAATTTCAAGATCGCCATTAATTTTTGTATTGTATTTTACTTCTATATTTTCAGGGGCATACACAGTATTGTCGGTATAATATGAAATATAAACTCCCCATCCAATATAATCATCATAATAACAGCCATAGCCATCTGTAATAAACTCCACTCGAGCTCTACCGCTCGGTATGGTGGTTTTTATTTCACCATATTCGCTTGCTGAGTATGTAGCTAATAAATACTGACTCCCATATTCATCTACACTGTAAATATTTACATAATCCGTACTATAATAGTCAAGTTCGACACTATAATTCAGTATTAAAAACTTACTTAATCCCACATTAATATCCCAAGTCACAGACATATTATTCTGATAATCCGATTCATAAGCACCAAAATATCCACTTTCGTCGGTTAACGTATATTGCGAATAGAGTGGGAATGTCAACAGCGAGATAGATAGAATCAACAACATTTTATGCGTTCGATTCATTATTTGAATTCTGAATAACTCTTTCATGGCAACTCTATTTATTATTGGTTTGTGAGCGTTTTTTATCTTTATTCGTTTCAGCAATAGCCTGCATTACAGCATCTCTTTTGGCTGCAAGTTTCGTTTTTTGGTCAGTGGTTAATATACTATCCATCGACATTCTGAAAGCTTCTGACGCTTTTTTTAATTCAGCAATCATCAGCCGCTTGTCCTGCGTTTCTTGTATTATCTGAACTTTAGTAAAGTGATTTTTGACTTTTTCCGCAAGTAGTACTTTTTGAGCATTCTCAAGCATTGCTATTTCACTTATTCGTTCCACGGTTTTCAAGGTCATTTGATCAATTCCCCCAGCTTTAGGATTTGATGCCTGCATACTAACTATAGCCCCAAAAAAAGCTAAAATTAATACGGTTGTTTTAATTGTTCTCATAGTTTGCATTATTTTAGTGTCGAAACTACTTTGATTCTTTTTAATTCTTCAATTTCTTTCTGTTGCTTTATGACGTAAAGAGTAAGCTCTTCAATCTTTTGCAACAACTTCACCTGTATATCTGCCAAATTAATACCGTTTGCCTTTACATCAGCAGCCGATGGTATTTCTGGCAAATGACCATTTGTTTGTATATGCTGTTCAACACTTTTCAAACAAGGTAATTTATAATCTTCTTCGAACACAAAATCAGCCCATCCTGATTCCGTAATAGTAAGTTCCCATGCCTTAATTGTTCCATTAACAAGCAAACTGCTTGATGAATATGGATTACCTGTTCCAACTTCTACGTTACCATTTATATAGGCATTCTGACTTACATCCAAATTACCTGGCACAAACAGTGAGTTATCCATATCGTAATCAACAGAAAAGCCCCATAACCCATTTGCTCCATTTACACTTACGTCTGATGTAAACACTATTTCAGCCCTACCATTTGCCAAATTTGTAATAATTGTTCCCGATTTTGTTCCGCAGGCCACCAACAGAGCATTGCCTACCCTCACGCCATTATCATCCAGTTGATAGATACGCACATAATCGTAATTGTTTTCGGTGTCTACATAATAATTCAAAATTACCCGCTTTGATTGTCCTGTATTTATTTTCCAAGACACATTCATATTGTTAACATAGCTTGTCCCCGTTATCGATGCACTGCCATAAGGGTCGGTCAAATCAATTGCATACACAGAGGCAGTTATAAGTGTTAGAGCAAACACAAGTACGATTAGTTTATTTTTAATTGTTTCCATTTGTTTATTTGTTAGTGTTTTCTTTGGTTTCACGTTCTTTTATCTTATTCTCGCGTTGTGTTTTTTGACCTTTTGTAAGTGTACTATCCAATGTGGCATTGTATGCTTCAAAAGCTTTTTTATGCATTTCGAACAATTGTTTTTTGTCCGACAATGTGTTTGCTTCCTGCATTTTTAGCACATAATCTTCTGTCTTTTTTTGGAGTGCTGCCTTTTGTTCTTTACTCAGTGTAACTTCTGTTCCTAATTTATCAACCATTTCGGCTGCTAATTTTTTGG
>CAIWIS010000736.1 GCA_903912795.1 uncultured Bacteroidales bacterium | reverse complement strand
TTTTTATTTCGCTTAATGTTGATATTTTTATCTCAATAATTTTTTAATTTAGCAAAAAATAGTGCATTAAATAGTTGCGCAAATCAATATAAATTCGTATATTTATCTCATTTACAACGAGATAAGTATGTATAAAGAAAGTGAAAAAGCAAGTATGATTGACGGTGATTCCAATATAGGAAATACGCTACATAAACGTTCTCTAAAGCGATATAATGCGCCTAAATATTGGCACAATCAATTTTCAGATAACGTTGTAAATCAAGTAGATGAGAGCATTTTCAGGCCTCTATTTGAAGAGAAAATGGGTGCTCCCAACATCCCTATTCGTCAATTAATAGGGATAAATATCTTAAAAGAAGCCTTTGGTATTAGCGACGAACAAATGTTTGATCAAGTTCAGTTTCATTTATTGGTGCGCAAAGCATTAGGAATAACCCACATGGATGACCCAGGTCCTTCGATTGAGGTCTATTACCTTTTTCGTCGCCACATTGTAGAGTATGAACTTGAAACAGGGAATGACTTGTACAAACAATGTTTTGAATCTATCACCAAATGCCAAGTAATGAAATTTAAGGTCGAAGGTAAAAGCATTCGTATGGATAGTAAACTAATTGGAAGCAACATAGCTTGGTATTCTCGGTTTCAGATTGTGCACGAAACAACCTTAATGGCTTGTGAACATTTATCTATTAAGCAATTGCATTGTTTGAAAAAACAAGACCGATTAACGCACGAAACTTTATTAAATGAACCAGCACAGCAATTGGTTTATACCTGCACCGCCGAATCTATTGAAAAGCGTTTAACGGACTTAGGATACCTAATATACGGGCTGTTGAACCATTTTTCAAATCAATTACCTCATTACGAATTACTTAGAAGAGTTTTTGACGAACAGTTTATTGTTGATAAAAATACAGTTAAGCCACGTAACAAAAAGGACATTAGCGCCAAGAGCGTACAAAATCCGCATGACCCCGATGCTACTTTTCGTTGCAAAGAGGAACAAAAGGTCAAAGGATACAGCACAAACCTCACAGAAACCTGTGATGAAAAAGGTTTAAACTTGATTACCAATGTTCAAACGGATAATGTGTCTGCCCCCGATAATGGATTCCTTGAGGAAGCAATCACTGACTCTCAAAAGAATGTATTGTCAGGTAAAATTAAAAATGTTCATGCAAATGGTGCTTATCACAGTTTAGAAAATCAGATATTCGCCACCAAAGAACAATTAGAACTGTATCTCACGGGTATGCAAGGCAAACCACCCAGATATACAATTACTGTGACAGAACAAGGATTAGAAGTAATTGACACACAAACAGGAGAAATCCTAATTGCTCATAAAACAAAAAAACAAAGCTGGGGAATCAAAACAGAAAAAGGATATCGCTATTTTACGCAAAAAGATATAGATGCGGCTGTTCTTCGAAAAGGATTAAAGGATATTCCTCCTGAAAAAAAGAAAATACGAAATAACGTGGAAGCCACTGTTTTTCAATACAGCTTTCATACTCGAAACAATAAAACACGATATCGAGGGCTTATCAAACATAAATTGTTTGCCTTTGCCAGATGTTTGTGGATAAACCTTGTCCGAATTACAAATTATGAAATAAAAATATGTCAAGGAGCGCTTTAATTAGCGTTTTACGACCAATTATATTGTGTAAAATCAAAATAAAATATAAATTAACAATTAAAAGT
>CAIWIS010000735.1 GCA_903912795.1 uncultured Bacteroidales bacterium | reverse complement strand
GAAAAACCTGCTGTCATATTATTCCGCGCACTAAACTTGTGTTTTAATTGTATGGAGGCGGTCATTTTATCCTCATTCAACTTTCCAGCATAGTTTTCGAAAAAACTTTTATTGCTATAGTCAATCGTATCGTTTTGGGTTGTTGAACTTGAGTTTTGGTACGAAAGAGAGGTTTTGAGTTTAGTTTTTTCGCTCAACATCAAGGTGTGCGTTAATAAACTAACATTCAATCCGGCTCCAAAATCGGTAGCATATCCAATCTGATTGTGCGAAGTTGTTTCGTCGATATTAAAATTGCGACCCATGCTGATAAAACTTTTACCATAAAGCCCTACAAACTTAAAACGTCCAATTTTTGATGTAGGCAAATCAACAATAACCGATAAATCCTGGTATTCGGGAATGGCGGTTCCTGTTCCCATATCCATGCCCATCTTGCTCACCAAATCCATGGTGGAATAACGATAATCTACAATAAATGAACCATTTCGAATAAATTTCCCCAACTTAATCGGGCCTTCGATAGCGGCTTCGAAACCATTAAAACCTACCTGACCAGTAAATTCGAATTTTTCTTTATTTCCGTTGCGCAAATTCAAATCGAAAACACCCGACATGGCATTTCCATATTCTGCCGGAAAAGCACTGGTCATAAAGTCGGAGTTAGCTAACAAATTGTTGTTGAGCATACTAACCGGACCCCCTGTAGAACCTTGAGAACCAAAGTGATTGGGGTTTGGAACATCCACACCTTCGATACGCCACAGCAAACCCATAGGCGAGTTACCACGAATAACAATATCGTTGCGGGCATCATTGCCTACTACAACACCAGCAAAATTTGCCACCATACGTGCAGGATCGCCTAAGCTTCCTGCAAAACGTTCAGTTTCTTCCACACTAAACGAGCGGGTGCTGATTAACGCCATTTCGTTCAGCGGTTTAACTTTCGAATGGTTAGCTTTCACCACCACATCGCCAAGCGTTGTAACTTTTTCTTCGAGTTTAAAATTCAGTGTTGTTTCTTTTCCCGAAATAACCATCACATTCGAAAATGATTGTTGTTTATATCCAAGTATGGATGCCGAAAACGACCATCGTCCGGGCTGGATGTTTTTTATTTCGAATTCGCCATTTATATCGGTGGTTGTTCCTATCAGCGGATTTGATTCCGAAATTACCACATTGGCGCCAATCACCGGGCTACCTGTAAATGCATCGACTACCGTACCACGAATGGTTTGTCCATTGTTTTGTGAAAACCCACAAATTGAAATAATAATGATGGATGCAAATAGAGCACTTAATCGTTTCATAAAAATATCTTTTTTTGATTTTATTGAAACAAAAGTACATTCGGTTGCTTTTTGCAAAAAATAAATAGTTCCGAACAGCGATTTTTGGGTACTGAATGAAAAAACGAGCGGATAGATTAATCTGATATTACATATTCATACCAACATGTAGGTATTTTGCAACTTAAAATCTACATTCATTAAACCGAAACAGTACTTTTTGTGTTATGCCTTTATATCTCTAATAAAGTTAGATTTATCAAACTAAAGTAAAACTATCAAAGGATTAAGAAAACATATTATTGCTCAATGAAACTTAGTATTATATTTTTTGCTGCTTTGCTAAGCAGTATTAACCTTTTTGCTCAAAAAACTACCGATGCCAATATTGTGGGCGATGTGAAAGATGCCAAAACAGGTGAACACATTCCATTTATCAATATCACTGTTGCCAATACAGTAATTGGCACTACAACCGACCGCACAGGTCACTTTTATTTAAAAAATCTACCTCTAGGCACGTACATTTTAAAGGTGAGTGGACTTGGGTATAATACAGTTGAAAAAACTGTAAAAATTGAAGCAAATAAAACGCTCGAATTAAACTTTTTGGTTACCGAAAGTTCTATGTCGCTTAGCGAGGTGGTGGTGAGTGCCAACCGAAACGAAACCAATCGCAAAGATGCTTCGGTAGTGGTGGGAGTTTTAAGTCCTAAAGTATTTTTAGCCACTAATGCTGTTTGTATGGCGCAAGGTCTTAATTTTCAGCCAGGTGTACGTGTAGAAACCAATTGTGGAACTTGTGGTTTTACCCAAGTGCGTATCAACGGGCTCGATGGTCCGTACTCGCAAATTCTGATCGACAGTCGCCCAGTGTTTAGCGCACTTTCGGGTGTGTATGGTTTGGAACAAATTCCAGTAAACATGATTGAGCGTGTAGAAGTAGTGCGTGGAGGTGGTTCGGCTCTTTATGGTTCCAATGCCATTGCCGGAACAATTAATATTATAACAAAAGAAGCACTTTCCAATCAATTTAATGCAGGATACAACCATGAATACATTGGTGGAAAAGCGCACGATAGAGCCGTAAATGTGAACACTTCGATGGTGAGCGACGACAGCAAATCGGGCATGTATCTCTATGGAACTTATCGCAATCGTGACCCATTGGACTACAATGGCGATGGTTACTCGAACATACCTTTGTTGAAAAATCAAGCTCTTGGTTTGCGATCGTATTATCGCTTGAGTTCGCAAAGTAAAATCACACTTGAGTATCACAATATGAGCGAATTGCGCCGTGGTGGGAATAAATTTGAATTACAACCCCACGAAACCGAAATAACTGAGCAATTGAGACACGACATTAATGGTGGAAGCATGGCCTACAACTGGTTTAGTGCAAACGGAAAAACAAAAGTAAATGCATACACTTCGCTACAAAATGTGGAGCGTGATAGTTATTATGGCACCAATTTTAATCTCGATGCTTATGGTAACACGCAGAACCTTACGTGGGTAACAGGCGGACAGTATACGAATAATTTCGATAGATTGTTTTTTATGCCTGCTGAACTAACTGCTGGAGTTGAATATAGCTATGACGATATGCACGATATAATTACGGGCTATAACCGCGACTTTGCACAAAAAACTCATGTAGTGGGCGTATTTGCGCAAAACGAGTGGAAAAACAGCAAAGGAAGCATTTTGCTTGGCGCAAGGCTCGACAAACACAACTTGCTCAACAAAGCTGTACTGAGTCCGCGCATTACTACGAAATACAATTTTACATCTAACCTCAATTGGCGCGGTTCATACTCGGCTGGCTTTAGGGCACCGCAAGCCTTCGACGAAGATTTACACCTCGATGCAGTAGGTGGCGTAATGAAAATTATTTCG
>CAIWIS010000734.1 GCA_903912795.1 uncultured Bacteroidales bacterium | reverse complement strand
GGCATTCCGGTTTTAATTCGACCTACTTCGGTTTCATCGAGTTTACCCACAAAAAGCATATCGTTCATATTTGCCACCGTAGCAATGGTTGTACCGTCGTTGAAACTATTGGACTGAATAACCGAGTTGCCTACTTTTACCGGAATATTTAGAATTGTTCCGTTGATAGTGGATCGAACCAAGGTATTGCTTATCTGTGATTTATCGTTCGAAATACCATCGCGAGTCAAGCTTAAATTATCTTTGGCAGTTTTTAATTCTTCGCGATTGTTGTTAAATTGCAACTCCACTTTTTCGAACTCTTCGCGCGAAATCACTTTCTCGTTGAAAAGCTTTTTGTCGCGGTCGTAATTGCGTTTTGCTTGGTCGTAAGCCAATTGCGACAATTGCACACGGCTTTCGGCAGCATTCAGGCTTACCATGTCTGGTATTACTTTTATTTTGGCAATAATATCGCCAGCTTGCACTTTGTCGCCCGCTTCTTTGTACAATTCAGCAATGATACCCGACATTTGTGGTTTGATCAAAATTTCGTTGCGTGGCTCTACTTTACCGGTTGCCACAGTGCGTTTTTCGATGTTTCCACGCGTAACTTCTTCAATTACATACTTTTTCACAACGGGACGTGATTTATTCCATAGGAAATACATCGTTCCTAATACGGCTATCGCCAATAACGAAATCCAGAAAATTCTAAAAAACTTCTTCATATTGTTTTACTTTTATGTTTTAACCCTGCCCCTAACCCCTAAAGGGGAACAGAAGTTAGTTTTTATTATTATTTAATTTTATCATTATCAAATCATTACATTAACTTATCATCACATTACCACATCATCACATCATTCCTCCCTTATCGCTTCTATCGGTTTTATATTCATTGCTCGCTTAGCTGGTAAAAATCCTGCTAATGTGCCAATTACCAACAAGATAATAAACGACGAAATAGCTACTGAGAAACTGATTTGCGGGTCTTTGAAAAACTGGTCGCCCTGACTGAGTGCAACGCCAACCAAATACAGCAATCCAACGCCAACCATCAATCCGGCCAAACCGGCAATCAGTGTGAGTATAATACTTTCGCTCATAATTTGCGAAATAATATTGCGAGGCGTTGCTCCCAGTGCACGGCGTATTCCAATTTCTTTTGTCCGTTCGCGCACGGTAACCAGCATAATATTACTGATTCCAATACCTCCGGCAATTAATGTTCCTGCACCCACAAACCAAATCAACACACCAATTCCGATTCCCAAATACAAAAACATCGTAAACTGATCTTCGATATTCATACCGCCAACGGCTGTTTTGTCGGTAGGTGCAATGCTGTTTCGAGCTTTCAGTACCTTTTGAATTTTTTCCTCCACAACACTTACTTTAATGCCAGGCATAGCAGTTACAGCTAAAAAATGAACCACATTACCTTGATTAAATGCCTGTTGCATAGTACTGAAAGGTAATACGACTGTTTCTTGTGCATTGCCACCAATATTTATATCCGATAAATGACGCGCTACGCCTACCACCTGAAAATAAATTCCATTTACCTGAATATCCTTACCTATCGGATTTTCCTTGGTTGGGAAAAGCACTTCGTAAACCCGCTCGCCAATTACGCACACTTTACGCTTTTCGGCCATGTCAATATCGTTAATATAGCGTCCGTAAACCAATTTACTTTCGTCAATTTTGTTATATGCCGGATAATTTCCTTTTACGTTAAAACTTCCCGCTTTATCATTTCGTGTTACATTATTGGAACCGCCACCACCAAAAAGAACAGGTGCAAGATATTGAATTTCAGGAATATTGTTTAGTAAAACAGGAATATCTTCGTTAAGAATATTCCATTGACGTCCTTTTTTAAATCCTTTGTAAGGTTCAGAGGTTTGTTCGGTCCACACAAAGCAAGAGTTGGTGGCAAAACCTTCGATTTGTGAATTCATGCCGCGTTCGAGCGCCACACCTGCACCCACCATAGCCACGAGCATAAACATACCCCAAAACACACCAAAAGCAGTAAGTACACTACGCGATTTATTGTGCGTAATCGTAATCCATATCTCTTGCCAGCGATCGAGATCGAAAATGGACGAAAACCTCACCCCAACCCTCTCCTTCGGGAGAGGGAGTTTGCCATCTTGTGCAAGATTTGTATTTTTTATCAAATTTCTCATTTTCTTAATTTCTTAATTTCCTATTTTCAAATTAGCACATCATCATATCATCATATCATCACATCACCACATCATTCCTCCCGCATTGCCTCAATAGGCTTAATCCGTACAGCCCTTCGAGCTGGCATATATCCGGCAATTACGCCTGCAATAATTAATATTGTTGTAGAAATCAGCACATAACTTAGCGATACAGTTGGGTCTTTAAATACCGACATTCCATCCGGATTGCCAGC
>CAIWIS010000733.1 GCA_903912795.1 uncultured Bacteroidales bacterium | reverse complement strand
TTGGCATTTGGTTGGAAATGAAACGGGAACGATGGTGGGTGTGCATTCCATTCCGGTAATTGTAGATGCTGTTTTGAAAAATATTGATGGTGTTGATGCCGAAAGAGCTTATACATTGGTGCGAAGTTTTGAGCAACGTAACGACAGAGGATTAAAATTTGTGCGCGAGCAGGGCTGGATTCCGGCCGATAAAGAAAACTGGTCGGTATCTAAAGCATTGGAATATGCGATTGACGATTACAGTATTGCATTATTAGCTAAACATTTAGGAAAAGAAGCAGATTATCAGCTTTTTGCAAAACGCTCAAAATATTATGCCAATTATTTTGATTCCAAACTAGGATTTATGCGAGGCAAATTAGCCGACGGAACATTTAGAAAAGAATACAATCCATCGTTTTCACTGCACGACGAAGCCGATTATGTAGAAGGAAACGGCTGGCAATATACTTTTTTGGTGCCTCAGGATGTAGAAGGATTAATCAGTTTGTTTGGAAGTAAACAAAAAATGGCCGATAAACTAGACAGCTTATTTACAGCAAGTTCAAAACTCAACGAAGGCGCGTCAATTGACATTTCAGGATTGATTGGTCAGTATGCGCACGGAAACGAACCAAGCCACAGCACTATTTATCTGTATCAATATGCAGACCAAGGCTACAAAACAGCCGAGCGTGTTCGTCAGGTAATGGCTGAAATGTATAAACCCACACCAGCCGGACTTTGTGGCAACGACGATTGCGGTCAAATGTCGGCCTGGTACGTAATGTCAGCTTTAGGCATTTACCCCATGAATCCTGTGAATGGCGAATATGTATTTGGTAGTCCGGTTGTGGATAAAGCTGTAATATATCTTGAAAATGGAAAGAAGTTTACGATTATTGCTAAGAATAATTCGAAGAAAAATATTTACATACAAAATGCAACTTTAAATGGTAATTTGCTCAAAAACAATCTTATAACATACAATGACTTGTTGGATGGTGGCAAATTAGTTTTTAAAATGGGGCAGCAGAGACATAAAAAATAATTATATGAGAAAACACGTAAAATTTTTAATTGTATTTGCATTTCAGTTGTTCGCTTTCGGACAACTTAGTGCACAAACATTAAAAGGAACAGTTACAGACTCCAAAGGCGAAGCCATTATTGGTGCAACTGTATTGGAAAAAGGTACCACAAACGGAACAATCACTAATTTCGATGGTGAGTTTACGCTTGTGTTGAAAAATGCGAATTCTGCTATTGAGATTTCGTATATTGGATATTTGAAACAGGAACTAAAGCCAGCAGGAAAAACTCAATTGAAGGTTGTTTTGCAAGAAGATACAAAAACTTTAGATGAAGTGGTTGTAGTTGGTTATGGTGTTCAAAAGCGAACTTCGATTACTGGGTCGGTGGCAAGTATTAGTGGTGATAAACTTGAAAAACTTCCTACCGATAATATTAGTAATATGCTTGGTGGACGTGTTGCAGGTGTTGTTACGCGCCAACAAAGTGGAGTTCCCGGCGAAAACGGAGCACTAATTAGTGTACGTGGAAGTACTAATGTGTTGGTTTTGGTTGATGGTGTTGAACGTGATTTCAGCAATCTTGATCCTACTGAAATTGAAACATTTACCGTGCTTAAAGATGCTGCTTCAACTGCTGTATATGGTGTGCGTGGTGGAAATGGAGTAATTCTGGTAACAACTAAACGTGGTAAAAGTGCTGATAAAGTTTCTGTTTCGTATGATGGGGTATTCACAGCTTCGACCAATACAAATTTACCAAAATTTTTGAATGGACCTGAATATGCATTTTATCATAACAAAGCAACAACACTCGATGGTCAGCCTATACAATTCGACGAACAACGCATTGGTTATATTACAAATGGGAATGATCCAATGGGCATTTGGGGTAATACCGATTGGTTTAAATTGATTTTTAAACCTTATGCTCCGGGTGTTAATCACAAGTTAAGTGTAACAGGCGGTAATGATAAATACAAGTTTTTTGTTGGTGGTAGTTACTTAAAACAAGATGGTATAATTGATAATGTTAGTTACGATCGTTTTAATCTGCGTTCGAATTTGGATATAAAATTTACTGATAAATTGACTTTTAAAATTGATATATCAGGCCGGCTTGAGAATAAAGACTATCCGGGAGTAACACCAGGTGCTGCCGACCCAAGCGCATCAACTGCTAATGGTGGTGCTACAATGGGTTATAAAAATATTGTCTATTATACCATCGCTGCAGCTCCTGTGGTTCGTCCACAAATGCCTGATGGAACCTATATTGGTTATCAAAACCCATTGATTGCACGCGACAAATCAGGATTCAGAGACAGTCAAAGTAAAAAAGTTGAAACAGGTATGAGTTTGGTTTACGATGCTTCGACGCTTTTAAAGGGTTTGAAGTTTACAACTAATTTCAATTACGATTTTATAAGTTCATACCTGAAAACATTTATTTTACCAAGCGAACAGGTTACACCGGTTTATAGTTCTGGACTAGGAGTTGGTTCAGTGCAACAAGTAATTCCGGGTATGTCACCTCATCGCATCGAAGGTACAAACGAACTCACCGATGCTGCTTCTTATTTTTCGCGGTATAACTTTCAGGCAATTGCAAGTTATGCAAATAAATATGGCAAACACGACCTCAGTGCAGATCTTGTTTGGGAGCAATCTGGTGCCGAATCAAATAGTTTTTATGGAGTTGTCGAAAACTTACCGCTCATTGAGCTTCCCGAATTGAATTTTGGTGCATTGTATCCAACCAAACCGAACTCCGGTAGTAGTGCGCAAACAGGCAAAGCTGGTATGGTTACTCGACTTAACTATGGCTATGCCGACAAATATATGCTACAATTTACGAGTCGTACCGATTGGTCATCGTCTTTTTTGGGCAATAAAAAGTTTGGCTTTTTCCCGGGAGTTTCCTTAGGCTGGCGAATTTCCGAGGAAAGTTTTATTAAAAACGAGTTGTCTTTTATCAACAACCTTAAACTACGTTTGTCGTGGGGTAAATTAGGAAATGATGTGGTAGCAGCAGCAAGTTATTTAGAAAACTATGCACTAACTTCAACAGCATCAGTTGTTTTTGGCGATAATGGTTATCAGAGCATTAGCCCTGTAAATGTACCCAATAAAGACCTCAAATGGGAGAGCAATACTACTTACAATGCTGGTTTCGAATCGGTTTTTTGGAATGGATTATTGTCGGTTGAGTTCGATGGATTTTACAAAATACGTGAAGATATACTTGGACCAGCTCCTTCCATTTATCCTCCTTCTATTGGTGGAAATTTTCCTAGTCAGGTTAATTACGGAACAATTGACGTTCGTGGTTTCGAAGTGGTTTTAGGTCACAAGAAAAAATTGAGTAAAGATTTAAACTATACAATAAACGGAACATTTACGTATGCCGATAGTCGTTATGTGAAATGGAATCAAAGTCCGAACACTCCCAAAAATTTATTGGTTCTGGGAAATTCTCCAGGAGCTGTTTATGGTTACATGTCCGATGGTTTGTATCAGAATGAAAATGACATACGTTATTTACCAAAAATGTCCGACGAAGTTCGTTTAGGTGATATCAAATACAAAGATTTTAATGGTGATGGTAAAATTGATAACTCTGACCGTGTTTTGATAGCCAACAGTACTATACCCAAAATTAATTACGGGATAAACTTAGACGTTGATTATAAAAACTTCGATTTAACTCTGTTTTTCCAAGGTGCTGCTATTAGCGATGTAATGCTTTCAGGAACTTATTCGGCTTTGGGTTATTCGGATGGTACATTTTTTACACAAGCGTTTAAATGGGGTTCCAATCCTCCCAAATATTTAGTTGAAGGAAGTTGGACTCCTGAAAATACAAATGCTGAATATCCACGACTTTCAACTCAAACAAGCAGTAATAATGCTTCAATAAGTGATTTCTGGAAAAGGGATGCTTCATATATTCGTTTGAAAAATGCTCAAATAGGATATTCTTTTCCTAAGGTGTTGGTTAAAAAATTGAAGTTAGAAGCTGCTAAAGTATATCTTTCGGGAACGAATTTGTTGACATTTTCGAAACTGAAATATATCGACCCTGAAGCACCCAGTGTGAATAATGGTTATTACCCACAACAACGTGTTATTTCAGTTGGTTTAAATGTTAAACTTTAAAATAATTATGAAAATGATTAGTAAAATAAAAATTTTAGGTCTGGCATTGACTTCAATCATACTTTCGTCGTGCTTGGATGTGGTGGATATTACGCCCCGTATGACTTATGTGAATTCAGTATCTTTCAAGGATGAAAATAGCGTTCGATTATACCTCAATTCGTTTTATCCTACATTACGTACTTTCAGTCAGTTTGGTTCAAAAGCGATGGGAAATAATTCCACTATGAGCGATGGATTAACCGATATTTTGAAATATGGTGGCATTGTGGCCGGAACCGGCGATGCTAATATCATTATGACCGTTGATGGTTACGTGTCAACTTTGGCAAACCCATTCGATACTTGGTCGTATGGCTACGATGTGATGTTTGATATCAATCGCTTTTTAAACTCACTCAACGAAAACAAGGCCAAATTTGGAGTACAAGCCGAAAGTTTCGAAGCGGAAGCTCGTTTTTTCAGAGCATATATTAGTTTTATGATTATGCGTTCACATGCCAGCGAAGTGGATAATTTGGGCTTGGTTCTTCGTCCTGATATTGCATCAATGGATGTTTCTGTTAAGAGTAAAGCACGAGCTTCATTGAGCGATTCGTGGGATTTTATCGAAAACGATTTAAAGTATTGTACTACAGTCGATCGTTTGCCTAAAACGGCTCTTGCCGGAAAAGTTACATATTATGCAGCTCAAGCTCTTATGGCACGTACCATGTTATATGCCAAACGATACGATAAAGCCATTGCGGCTGCACGTACTATCGAAGGTAAATTTAGTTATGTCGACGATTATGCAAGTGTTTTTAAAAATGTGAACAATTCGGAAGTAATTTTAGGTGTTTATTGGAAATATCCCGAAATGACACATAGTTTTGATATGAACTACGCTCCGGCTGGGGATATACTTGGACAAGGTTTGCTTGCAAAAGCTGCTCCTACGCAAGAGTTTGTAGATATGTACGATATGGCTGATGGAACACCATTTTCATTGTCAAATCCTGCACATGTCGCCATACGTTTTGCTACCGATGATAATGCTAATCAACGTGATCCGCGTTTAAAAGCAACGGTTTTATTCAATCAATCATCATGGAAAAACAGAAAGATTAATGCTTATTTCGACGAGACAAGTGGAAATTACGAATTAGACATGAAGAATTTTCCGTATAGTAAAGTTAATTCGCCCGGAAATACAGTAACGGGGTACTATATGCGTAAGTTTATTGACGAAACTAACAATGATTTTGTGTCGAAAGGTAGTCAACAGGATTGGGCTGAGTTTCGTTATGCCGAAACCATGCTTATACTTGCCGAATGTTTGGCTCAAACGCCTGCTGGAATGCCCGAATCGCGCAATATACTTCACGAGTTGCGGCAGAAACGTTTTAATAATGCAGCCATTCCTGCACCCACTTTTAACACCACAACTGATGCAGTAGATTATATTTTAAAAGAACGCGCTGTGGAATTGGCTTTCGAAGGACATCGTTTTTGGGATTTACGTCGCACAGGAAAAGCGTTGACTGTTTTAAATGGCAAACGATACAATGGAGTTAAGTGGACAAAAAAAACGAATGGTTCTTTTATAGCCGAATTAGTTTCGTGCGATACAGGTGTTCGCCGATATTACGCCAAATGGAACGCCTTTCCAATTCCTGACGCTGAAATCAGAAATAATACAGAAGCAAAACAGAATAAGGATTGGTAGTTTTTTGATAAAAGAACAAAGATCAAAGAACAAAGACAAAAAATGAGATAAACAAAACTCAGCTCTTGGTTTTTAATTCAAAATTATAAAAATATGAAATCATACAAAATAATATTTACAATGCTGGTAGCTGCGATATTTGCATCGTGCGAACAATTGGTGGAGCCAGAATTCAGCTCTGATAATTCGATAACATCTATTGAATGTATTGTAGTTAAAGAGTCAAAAATGAATGCTGCTGGCAGTAAGCCCGAAGATACAACCGAAAAATTTGCCGGAAGCATAGCTGCTAACGGAATTATTACATTCAGCGGAATCAGCTCGCTTACCGACGATCAAAAGAAACAGGCTCGTTTTTCGGCTATTATACCACTCACAGCAACCATTGTCGAAAAAGATGGTGCAGGTAATATAATTGGGAATGGGATAGGAGGTCAGCGAACAATTTCCAAAAAAACCTATTACTTTTATGTAGTGGCAGCTAACGGAGCTGAACGTAAATATGTACTAACTTTTAATTAATATTTATACTTTTAATAATTCTACATCATGAAAACAAAACTTTTTTTAATGCTTTTCGTTTTTGCCGGATTGCTTACTGGATTTACATCGTGTAAACCCGAAGTGGTTGAAAATCCGAATAATATTTTAGCAGAGAATATGATTACTGCTAAAGGAGTAGCTGATATTCAGGTAGTTTTGGATAATAAAGCCAAAACGATTGATGTTTCAATTCCTTATGAAGCCAAAGATTCAATTTCCAAATTAACATTGTTGTTCAACGATTTACCTGCCGGAGCTATGGTATCACCACTCAGCGAAGTAAAAGATTTTTCGAACAATCAACGTCACAACTACACGGTAACTTTTCAGGATGGTGAAGTTAAAGTGTATAGTGTTGGTGTTACTTTTGCAGGACTTCAACCTAAATTTACGAAACTTACATTGAATGGAATTCAGGTGAAACTCGAAAATGGTGTTTGGATTGCCCAATTATTAGCTTCGGAAGATTTGAAAGTGGTGAAATTGGCTTATACAACTAACGAACTGACTACGGGTGCTATTACTGTAAAAATTAAAAATACCGACAACGACGATTATGTAGCACTCGATACCACTGCCATAAATAACAAATACAACTTCGAAGATAAGTTGAATGGTCGTAAATTCAAATTGGAATTTAATGGTACTTCCAATATCGTTACGGTAAAAGTAGTTACTTCGGGTTATACTAAAATTACCTCAGTATGGCAAACATTTGCTAACTTTGGAACTGCCGATTTTTATGGTGTTAAAGCATTATCAGGCACAAGTCCGGCTACAGTTGTTCCAGCATCACCTTCAACTGATGCTTGGGATAGAAATATTGCAATGGATGATAATTATATATACATAGCTCGTGGTAATAAACACATGTCTGCTGAAGCAGCTAATCCTCCAATTTATCCTGCTTATGGTGTGATAGCGATAAAAATTTCGGATAAAACAGCCAAATTACTCGATCGTACAGGTATGTATACAACTGGCGAAACAGGCCTTGGTGCACACGGTACAACCGATGTAAACGTAATTGGTGGCAAAATTGTAGCTTGCAACTTGGCAAATGCTGCCAATAATGTATTGAAAGTTTTTGTTTGGAATAATGTAGATGCAGCTCCTTCTTTATTGTTCTCGTACAATGTTGGTGCAACTCCAAGTCCACGTTTGGGCGATAAATTTACGTTTGAAGGTGATTTGACCAATGGAAAACTTCGTTTTTTCGATTATAATGCTAATAATCGTTATTACGAATTTACAATTACTGCCGGTGTAGTAAATACAACTCCAACAATTGTAACTGTTCCCGGAATTCTTGAACCAAGTACAGGTACAACTGCTGGTGGAATTTATAAATTTAGTCCAACTGAATATATGTTCTCAGGTACTGGTAAACAAGCCGTAGTATTTAATCCTGTAACGTTGACTGCAACTTACAAAACTCCGGGGGCTGTATTCCCATCAAGTCAGGTAGGAGATGCTTTCTTTACTTTCAATGATAAAAACTATTTAGCATACTTATATGCAACTGATAGCTTTAAACGTTGGGTTGTAACGGTTCGTCCGCTCGATTATCCTACTTTGGCCGAAAGTTTGGAGAAAATTTCAACGAAAGCTACTTATATAAATATTTCTGGTACTGCTTATACCGATATCGCAAATATTTCAAATGGTAATGGTACCGGAAAAATTTACTATCATAAAACATCAGCTGGTGTTGTATATTTGGTCGCAGTTGCTTCTAATCAGGGAATTTCATTGTTGAAGGTAGAATAGTTTATAATTATTTTTCGAATTTCAAATTGTATGACACATTACCAGTGCTTTAAGTGCTGGTAATGTGTGCTTTAAATCTCATAAACCAACGTTTAATTGTATGCGTAACATTTTAGTATTCTTTCTATCATTAATCCTCTTTACAGCTTGCGAAAAAGGTTCTTCCGAAAATAAAATTCTTCAAATTGCTGTAAAAGAAGATGCGAATGCCAATATCGTAATTGACTCCGAACAAAATACTGTTCAAATTGCTGTAAATAAGTCAATTGCACTCAATGCGCTTACATTGAACTTTGCTATTTCACCCTTGTCCAAAATTTCACCGGCATCGGGTATTGCTCAGGATTTTTCGAGTCCAAAAACTTTTACTGTTACAGCCGAAAATGGCGATAAAAGAGTATATACAATCACAATTTCGAATCTTTCCGACGAGAAAAAAATTTTATCGGCCACTTATGGCAGTACTCTTAATCCATTTACAGCTGTGATAAGCGGTTCAAATCTGTCAATAACTGTTCCTTTTGGCGTAAATCTGAAAAGTTTAGCAATTGATGCTACTCTTTCGGCTGGTGCAAGTGCATCGCCTGCATTTGGAGTTGCATACGATTATAGCACTCCAAAAATTCATACGATTACAGCAGCCAACGGAACCAAAACAAATTATACCGTTAGCATAACTATTAAACCTCAGGAAACTGCTGTGAGAGCAGTCTGGTTGCCAAGTTCAGAACATACTTCTTCTTTTCTGACTTATTCAAATGTACAAGCTTCAATTGCGTTACTCGACCAACTCAATTTCAATACGCTTTATGTTTGTGCTTGGGCGGGCGGAAGAACTTGTTTTGATAGCGAAATTTTGAATCAAAACTCTACATGGGGTTCAACCCGAAGTGGAAATTTTTATGCTAACTACACAGGAGGAACCGGAGATGCACTTGCAGATATCATCTCAGTGGCTCACACAAAAGGAATTAAGGTAATTCTTTGGTACGAATATGGTTTTATGGCCGCTTGGAAGGCAAAAGGAACCGGTGGTGTAACTGCTTCTGATAACAAAGTTTTTGCAAAACATCCGGAGTGGATTGGTTTAGATTCAAATGGTAATCAGGCCAACTATAATGGAACAGATTACTATTTCAATGGATATGATCCGGCTGTGCAGAATTTCATGATATCTATGATGGAAGAGTCGCTTACAAAATATCCTGATTTGGATGGTATTCAAGGGGATGACCGTATGCCAGCTGCACCACGAAATTCAGGATACGAAGTGGTAACAAAGGCTTTATATAAAAATCAGTATGGTGTAGATCCTCCAACCGATTTCCAAAATGCACAATGGGTAAGGTGGCGTCTCGATCAGTTAAACGCTTTCGGTCGGACAATGTATGCGCGTATTAAAGCCAAAAAACCTTCTGCAATTGTATGTTTTTCACCCAACAAATATCCATGGTGCGAAGCAAATCTGATGCAGGAGTGGCCTCAGTGGATCAAAGATGGTATAGTACAGATTTTGTCAGTTCAGTGCTATGTAAAACCAAGCTATGCAACAGATGTGGCTTCTGCAATAGCTA
>CAIWIS010000732.1 GCA_903912795.1 uncultured Bacteroidales bacterium | reverse complement strand
TAACCAATTGTAGCACCATTCATGGTTATAGTTGCATTCGCTCTGTTTCCTGTAAGTTTGAGATTTTTATAGTAGCCCTCTTTAATTGTCTGTGCACCTGTACCATATAATTCTACCGTAAAGGGATAATACGCAGGATTTGTACTGGTCTGAGCCCTGGATCTCAGTGTTCCTGTACCTGTGCATACATTTGTTGTAAAAAAAGTTATGTTATTTGACTTCCAATCCACTAAAAATTTATCGCTAAAGGTGACATCCTTAGTTCCACTATTAACAGCTGTCACAGTTACCCCCTTAGCGAATACGCCTGGACGGACAGCTATTTGACCCGCTGCAATTTTAGAAAAATTAGCAATAGTTCCGTCAGGCATATTTGCTACATACAAACCTACATTACTACCAGCTGCTGTGTTCTGGTAAAAACCAGCAGAGGTATTAGCAATCTGAATGTAGTTATTACCAAGATCAAGCGTCGAATTTGCATCAATATTTAAAGCATTTGAAGTTGCATTTACCGTAAGTACTCTGGCAGAGCCATTAGTATCACCGGCATCATACCAAAGCTTTACCGAGGCATTGTTTTTTACGGTAAGTGATGCAACGGTTTGAGTTATCAAGCCGTAAATTGCTACGTTTGTACCTGGTAATGCAGGGTTAATAATGAGGTTGTCGCTGGTAGCAGGAGTGGTACGCTGAGGATCCCAGTTTGTAGCTGTCGCATAATCGGTGTTTGTAGCACCTGTCCAGGTGTAGTCTATTGCAAAAACACTTGTTGCCGTCATGCAGGCAACCATACAAATGAGTAATAGTTTTGTTTTCATGCGTTCATTTTTATTTTTTAATTAATTGTCGCATGGAACTCGCAATGAACATGGTCTTTGATTTAAACTCCTGTTTTAATGCTCGTTTCATAAGATAATAAATTATTGGTTGATTAATTAATACATTGTAATTTCTATATCCATATTTCCGGTTGCATTGGCGGGTATAAAGGGTTTAGTAGATACCCCATTTAGCCTGAAGCTTTTTAGTTGGCTGCCGGTTCCCGATATTTTCAGGTTCAGCACAGCGTGGCGGTACACAATATTCGTTAGCTTAATTTCCTGCATTTTCCCGGTCATTATGGGATTAAAAGTAACCCCGGATGTATTGAAGTTCATCCCTGCTACGGCATTCAGCATCATGCTCACATAAGCAGTTGCACACCAGGTTTGGCGTTTGCAGGCATCCCAGCATTTCATTCCTTCGGAGGTCGTTTCCTGCATGCCACCATAAGGCAAACCCGTTACGGGATGGAGAATTTCATAGAATTGGCAGTCGCGAACAGCTATATGCGCCAGGTTGCGGAGTTCGAAATCCACTATTTTTTCTTTGTTGTACTTGGCGGCAGCCAGCACCCAATAACCGTTTACCTGCGGCCAGATAGTACCCGAATGTCTACCATAGCTTGTTTTCTCCGCGTTTGAATAACGAGGAAAAGCAGGATAAATGCAGGGCAAACCAGCTGGTTCGATATGGGTATTGGCAAAAAGATATTCAGCCTGTTGCCTGTCGGCAACGCCAAAGAGTATCGCCATGGCAATACCGGCACCTTCCTGATAGTCGCAATTGCCTAATGGATCGACCAAATAGAGGTATTTGTGCGTTGTATTGTTCCAAAAATGTTTGTTTATGTTTTGTTTCAAAGCAACCGCTTTTTGAGATGCCTTAAACCATGAAATGTCTTTTTTCAAAACTGTGGCCATTGAATCTACCAAAGTATAAGCCTTGTAATAGATACAATTGGTTGACAAAGCCATCATAGGGAGTCCAAAACCATTTTTGGCACGCTTGCCGGGGTTTACATCTACCCATTGTTCGATGCCACTGTTCCATCTCGTTTCACCTTTGTCACCTTGTTGAGCGTACACATCAGGATAGGCTGAAACTCCATCCTGAAAAAAAGAACCACCTCTAAATAATCCTTTTTCTGGCTCGAATTCATCAAATTCTAATTTTTGGAGTTGATTGATGGTCGCTTCGAGCGAAAGTTTTAAAAATTCCTTGTCGTCCGACAGGAGGTATTGCTGCCAGGCACCAATGGTCCATATCGGTGAATCCCAATATTGCTGACCGATGCGTACTTTTTTAGTTTGATTGTCGATGGTCAGCATCGATACCAGTGTATTTTTGGCTATGTCGGGAAACAACTGCGCTCCGGCCAACTGTACGGTAACTCCCGCATCGCGTGTCCATGGACTGGGATAGTTCACCCCGGCAGCCAACACAGGCATCTCTGTTTTCAAAAGCCCATCTTTGTAAGGGCGAATGCTGGTGAAAATATCACCCATAGCTATTTGGTAGGCCGTAGTGAGCGTATCGGCTTGTGCACCTTTTATTTTGAGCATTGGAATAGAGGCGTTTGTATGGCCAAATGCCTTGATTTGAAATGAAAACAGAAAGGTAAAGGCAGTAGCTATAGTAACAATCGCTACAGAACGAAAGGCGGATTTTTTGTTCATTGGTACAATTTGTCGATAACAAGTTGTTGAATATTATTCTTACAAGCTATAGTCGTTAAGATAAATTCTGAAAAATTGAGAATTAATTTTTAAAGAATTGACTTGCAGAAAGCTGCAAGCCAATTCTGAAAACAAATCAAAAGCAACCTTATTTAATTATCACCTTAATTTTCTGGTTATCCACGCTAACTATATAAATACCATTGTTTAGTGCAAAAGCTATTTTATCAGAATCTGCAACTTTTGAATAAAGAACAGTACCCATTAATGAATAGATAGTTACGTTTCTATCTTTAGCCTCTGCAACAACAATTTGATTATCTGCCGCATATATCTTAGCTCCGTTTAGTCCCACTGTTGTTGTGGCATTAGGGGTAGCAGTATCAGATCCTCCGGTTACCAGTTTGTTGGCTGTAGCAGCTAAGGTAATCTGGTTGGGCGATAAAGGACTTGCATAACTATAAGGATCAGCTGATCCGGTCAATGTTGCTGTTACATCATTGTAACTGGCTCCATTATAAATTCCAATGATAGGATCCGTTCTGTAAATGGCTGAAGAAGGCGACATTACAACTGTTGCAGTTCCCGCAGCCGAAGGCGTAATCACCCACTCTTTGGCATTGTAAGCTTTACCGCTTGCTGCACTGCCCGAAAGCGTGGTGCCTACTCTGGCAATAAAGGTCATACTATTTGCTCCCGGAGTTATGGTTACAGGGTCGTAACTCGTTGCCGATACTCCAATAGGTAATATTGTTGCATTCATATTTGTGCTCCACTTATAGCTTACCGCACCGGTGCCATTGGTAACGATGTAGGCATTAGCCGATGAAAAAGAAATCGCAGTGGCGATTGTTAAGTTATACCCACTAAGGGTCAACTTATTGCTATTTATTAACTTCAAATTAGCTATTTTGGTATCAGTACTCAACGTGGCTCCTGCGGAGTTATCTAATGCAATAGTGCCGAATCCATTAGTGGATGGAACCGGGATAGTTTGTGCAATAGAGCCTACAAAGTTATGGGTTGCAGCACTTCCTGTTACAGTATAGTTCGTCAACGATGAAATATCGAGATTTTCAAAGAAATAGCCAATTGTATTACCATTCATAGTTATAGTAGCATTCGCTCTGTTTCCTGTAAGTTTGAGATTTTTATAGTAGCCCTGGTTAACTGTCTGTATACCTGTGCCATATAATTCTACCGTAAAGGGATAATACGCAGGATTTGTACTTGTTTGAGCCCTGGATCTCAGTATTCCTGTACCTGTGCAAACATCAGTTGTAAAAAAAGTTATGTTAGCTGACTTATAATCCACTAAAAATTTATCGCTAAAGGTGACATCATTAGTTCCACTATTTACAGCTGTCACAGTTACCCCCTTAGTGAATACCCCTGGACAGACAGCTATTTGGCCCGCTGCAATTTTAGAAAAATTAGCAATAGTTCCGTCAGGCATATTAGCCACATACAAACCTTGAGTAGGAGCATTCACTGTTTTCTGGTAAAAACCAGCAGAAGTATTACCAATCAAAATGGAGTTATTACCAAGATCAAGCGTCGAATTTGCATCAATATTTAAAGCATTTGAAGTTGCATTTACCGTAAGTGTTCTGGCACTGCTATTATTATCTAAAGCATTATACATAAGTTTTACTGAGCAATTGTTTCTTACGGTCAACGAATTAATGGTTTGAGTAGATGGAATGCCATAAATCTCTACACTAGCACCTGCTGATGCACCATCAATAATGAGGTTGTCGCTGGTAGCAGGACTGGTACGGCTAGGGTTCCAGTTTGTAGCTGTCGCATAATTGTTGTCGTTTGCAGCACCTGTCCACACGTAATCTGTTGCAAAAACACTTGTTGCCGTCATGCAAGCAACCACATAAAGTAGTAATAGTTTTGTTTTCATAAAATAATAAATTAATGGGTTGATAAATGAAATGTTTTTTAATTGATAACTAGTTTACAGTTCAGGTATTATTTGTCGCTACTCATTAAAATTATATTAACACACTTTAACGCCTATGGCTTAAATAGCTTTGATTTCATTGAAGAAAATTTTTCAGGATTGAAAGTAGCCAACCGCAAAATCAGCTGATTTTGATATTGATCACCAGTTAAATTTTCGATAAGAGTT
>CAIWIS010000731.1 GCA_903912795.1 uncultured Bacteroidales bacterium | reverse complement strand
GAGATAAAATTGTAAATACAAAAAATCTTACTTTTAAAATTACAGATGCTTCGGTTTTGGATTTACAAAAAAGCGGAGTACCTGATTCGGTAATACAAAAGGCATTAACTATAAAAGATGTATTGTATTCAACAGACAAAAAATTTTATGGATTTCTTGGTTTGGCTATAGGTCAATATAATGTTGACAAATGGGGCCCAAATTTTTTAAATGCATCGTTCATTCCAAAGAAAGATGTTAATGGAAAGGATTCAATCCAATTTACAGTAAATAATAATTACGATGATTATTTACATGCTAACGAAAAAGGCTATTATAATGTTGCAGGAGTGCCTCTAATTATAAGCAGTAATAATAAATATAGCGTTGGATACTTTTACAAAACTGCAGGTATACACAATGCAAGATATACTACAATCTCTATAGGAGATTTTGGAAAATCCCAAACTGTTGCTGTCA
Source organism: uncultured Bacteroidales bacterium (assembly GCA_903912795.1). GTDB lineage: Bacteria > Bacteroidota > Bacteroidia > Bacteroidales > Paludibacteraceae > Paludibacter. The sequence goes on along the minus strand of CAIWIS010000731.1, from coordinate 10,566 downwards.
AAGAATTTGTTTTCAAAACACATTATTAAAAAAAAACTAGCCCTTATTGATGATAAAAAACTTTTTCACAATAAGGGCTATTAAATAAAACATATAAAATGAATGCCTTTTTTCTAAATAAAAGACTCACGCTGCTTACTCTTAGTGTTTTTTGCTTTGTAATGTTCGCGGGTCAAAGCTATGCGCAAAAAAAATCCTCTACAATCAACCTTAACGGTATATGGGAAGTTGAAGAGGGCATAGATTCGCTTAAAATTCCCCAAAAATTTAAACATAATGTTGAAGTCCCAGGCTTGACAAATCAGGCCAAACCAGCATTTGTTCATGTTGATATGTACAATACACCCGAAATGAATTTTGACCTTAAAAATGTTTATGGTCCATTAGCATTTGTAGATACGGCAGGATATACTGTTCAAAAAAGGAAATATTTTTGGTACAAACGAAATTTTAATCCTGGTAAAATCCAAAAGACAGCATTCTTACAAATTAACAAAGCACAGTTTGGAAGCTCTGTATGGATTAATGGTAAGCAGTTGGGTGGAAACTTTTATAATTCTTCATCAAAAAAATACAATATATCATCAGCAATTCAGTGGGGAAAAGAAAATTCAATCGTTATTCGTATTGGAGCACATCCGGGAGTTTTACCTAAAGATGTCCCCTATGGAATTGATTATGAAAAATATCGTTGGACTCCGGGGATATATGATGATGTAAGTTTACATCTTTCTGAAAATCCGGTGATTGAACAATTGCAAATAGCACCTAATATACACAATTCTACCATAGTAGTTCAAAGTATTATTGTGAACTATTCAGCAGCTTGTACATTTACACCCACTTATGAAGTTAAAGAATGGAAAAGTGCTAAATCGGTAAGTGTTAAAAGTGGTAAGAAATACAATCTAGCTGCTAATTCAAAGCTCGAAATTCTTGATACTATTAATGTTCCAAACGCTAAACTTTGGAATACGACTTCTCCATTTCTATACTCATTAGATATTTCTACAGGTGGTGATGATGTTACAAAGAGATTTGGTATGCGTGAATTTCGTTTTGATACGCCTACCAAACGAGCCTACCTGAACGATACAATGATTTATCTTCGTGGTTCAAATATTGCACTTCATCGTTTTTTCGAAGATCCAAAATGTGGATCATTGCCCTGGAATGAAAAATGGGTAAGGAAACTGCTTGCTGAAATACCAAAAAGCATGGATTGGAATAGCTTCAGATTTACAATTGGCGCAGTTCCTGATAAATGGTTCGACATTGCAGATGAGGAAGGAATTCTGATTCAACCTGAATATTTTATTTGGACAATGGTGCGCCCTGATGTGCCAAGTTATTGGAGTATGGATCATTTATATAACGATATGAAGGGTTGGATGACAGACATCTGGAATCATCCAAGTGTGGTTATTTGGGATGCATTGAATGAAACCAGATCTGAAAGAATATATCAAAGTAATATCGTTAATCGCTTGCGTGCTTTAGACTTATCAAACCGCACTTGGGAAAGTAGCTACAACAATCCTTCTGGTCCAAATGACCCTGTAGAATTTCATCCTTACTTAATGCATAAGGGGTTATACCATTGGAATTTGAAGGAAAAATTCAGTTTGCGTGATTTGGAAAATCGTTATCCGATTGTAGATTCAACGGAATTTGCAACCACTGGTCATCCTATGATTCTTAATGAATATGGCTGGCTTTGGCTTAATAGAGATGGTTCACCTACATTTTTGGTAGATCGTGTTTATGACAAGTTTTTGGGTAAAAATCGTACAATCGACGAAAATCGCAAGTTTTATGCCTACGCTTTAAGCGGTCTTACAGAGTATTTCAGAGCATACCGTATGTTTGCCGGAGTACAGTATTTTGTTTATCTGACTAGTAGTCAGCCACAAGGATATACTTCCGACAACTTTATCGACATAAATACCCTGGAATTGGAACCATATTTTAAGGATTATATGCACGAAGCATTCAAACCTGTTGGTGTATATCTAAATTTCTGGCAACCAACTTTGAAAGCCAAAGAGTCAAAACGATTCAAAGTGATGATGATTAATGACAAAGAAATACAGGTTAAAGGAAATCTTGAACTTTCAATCGTGAATTCAAAAGGAGAAGAGTTATTGAAACAAGTTCAACCATTTCAGCTCGAAAAATTTGGTCAACAAACTTTTTATGCTGATGTTATTTTACCCGATTATCAGGGTGATTGTGTAGTAAAAGCAACTGCAAAATATAATAATTTGTTACAAAGTACTGTTAGTAGACGTAACGTTAAGTTTGAAAAGTAGAATAATAGTATTTCAACTCTATAATTACCAAATATCAATAGTTAAATAATTCAATAAGCGCATGATTAGTAAATGTTTGTGTATGCACCGTAAGGTGTGTATAGCGATAGCTTTGTCTCTTTTTTTAGGCTTTTTATCTGCAAAAGACTATATTGGAAAAGGAAATTCAACCAATCAAACTCCTTTCCCTGCGCTATCTAATATCACTTATGAAGACTTAGACAATGATGGTGACCCCGATTTATTGAGAGGTAAAATGCCAAGCGGCACGCCTGTAATGTGGATAGATGATGATGATGATATGAGAACCGGTGATTTGGAAGGTGATTTGGATAATGATTGCTTGCTGATTGATAGAAATAAAGACGGAATTTTTGCCGGATATTATGATCTTTCCATCGATAGAATTGATGAAACAGATGATGGTAAACCTACTTTAGAAGTAATTGTAGAGAACAACAATCCAAATATTAGAGGTAGCTTCGATTGGAGTGCAAATTATATTTGGAATGCCGATTTGGATAATGATCAGAAATTTTCCTATATCAATTGGGCGCTAACTCCCGTTCAGACTCGAGGTTGGGAGCGCGATGGGAATTGTATGTTTTACAACGACTATATGGGTGAGACCTGGTTTTCAAAAATGTCAATTTCATCACCTCGTATTAGCGATCTTAGGTATAGCTGGGAAGTACCGTTTTTGTTCTATGATCCCGATAAGGATGGTCAACCTGAAATGGCTATACGATTTGTAGATACTCCAATTTTTAGAAATAGCTCAAACACTAGTCTTTTTAATGGCTATTCGAGTGATATAGATGTGCTTTATAACAAAAAAGTAACCTATGCTGCTGTAACTTATGATATGGACAATGGCAGCAAAGTAGGTAACGAATTTGATTTTGATTTATCGCTAAAATACGAAGGTGCCGGATTTGATTATTCCGATCAGATTCATCCCATTAAAAATAATAAAAGAGTAGTTGAAGCAGATAAATACTTCTTCGATTCGAGGTGGCGAAAATTAACGGAGCTTATTTATCCTAATCATAATGATGCTTTTAACCTTATCTCAAAAAGAGGTTCCTGGAGTAGTTGCTGGTTCGTTTTTGATGAAGATAACGATTGTAAACGTTGGGAGCGTGTTGAATTTTATCAACCTAAAGATCCATTTAGAATAGGAAGGGATAACGGAGGTATTGATAATAACCCGCAAGCCGATGCTGCCGGTGATCGTGGTGAATGGGATACCGATTTCTCAGGCAAGGGTAAATTATATGTAGGTAAATTTGATGGTCTTATCCACCTTTACGGTGCCGAATGGGGCTGCTGGAGAATGGATCAAAAAGCATCTTCGTTTCAGGGATATGGTGGATTGTACGACAGTCCAAATCCGGGACAAAGGTTACAAACGGAACCATCGCAATACGCTACAGTAAAATATACCGATACCAACAACAATGGTTTCGTTGATAAAATCGAATTTGACATAGATAAAGATAAAGTATTTGAAAAAACTATATCACTAGCCAACCTTAATATAAAAGATGAATATGATTTAATAAAGATCGACACATTAAAATATCAGAACATTAATGAATTGTACACACAAGTAGCTGAAAACAATTGGAAAAATGCACTTGTTGCCAGAAGGGTTGCAATTCAAATGGGGGTAGATTCTATCATTTACAAAGAATTTATGACTCCGGTAACTATTCGGGATAAATACTATTCTGGATATTGGATGAATCTTCGCGTTTTTCTCGATATACGTAAACTTGCTGAACTAAAATCTGATAATGTTTTGGTTCGTAAGATTGATTGTGCCTATTTTGGTAGGGATTGGGAGAGTTTATTGGTTACTAAACCAAACGACATTGTTGAATTGAACCAACCACGAATTAATATCTATCCAAATCCTGCCAGGGATTATATTAATATAGACCTTTCATCAAATTCTGATTCCAAATTCAGAGTACGGATTTATAATATATGCGGCCAAATTATTAAGGACTTTACGTGCTCAAACAAAATTGTAAAAGTAAAAACAGATGGTTTGAAACCCAGTAACTATTTTGTATTGTTAGAATCGGATAATTATAAACCATTTGTTACGAAAATGACAATAGTGAATTGATTTATTTCTTACAGTGCTGATAATGTGAGGTTTGATGTCTTCGTATTTATAGATTAATATTACTGAAAAACAAAAACCATGGATATAAAATTCTTTTGTCCTCATTGGGGTTCAAAACATCTTGACTTTAAGGTATTCCTTCAAAAAGTAAAAACTGCTGGTTTCGATGGAGTTGAAATGACTTTGCCGCTTGATGCTGATGAAAAAAATAATGTTTTAAAAGCAATAAGTGACTTTGGCTTATTGCATATTGCTCAACATTGGGAAACAATAACAACTGATTTTGAACAACATAAAGTTGAATACCGACAATATCTCGAGAACCTTGCTTCGGCAAAGCCACTTTTTATAAATGCTCACACGGGTAAGGACTTTTTTTCATTTGAACAAAATTCTGAACTTATTGAAATTGCGAATCAGGTTTCCAAACAGTATGGCATTGATGTGGTTCATGAAACGCACCGTGGTCGTTTTAGCTTTGCAGCTCATATTACCAAAGAGTATCTGAAAAAACATCCCGACCTTAAAATTACTTTTGATATTTCACATTGGTGCAATGTAGCTGAATCGTATTTAGAAAATCAACAAGAAAGTGTTGATTTGGCAATAAACAGAGCAGCACATATCCATTCAAGAGTAGGTTTTCCCGAAGGTCCTCAAATTACCGATCCGCGTGTGCCCGAATGGAAGGAAGCTGTTGAAATTCATGTTGGCTGGTGGAAGCGTATTATTGAGTTAAACCGAAATGCTGGCAGACCAATTTTTACTATTACAACTGAGTTTGGGCCATTTCCTTATATGCCAATCATTCCATTTACTCAACAAGCTATTACAAGTCAGTGGGATGTAAATGTATATATGATGAATATGCTGAAACGTGAATTAAACTTGTTTGATAAATGAAAACTATCGATAAAAAAAATCCAAATGTAATTGTGCGCGATTATAGTTTAACTGGCAATGAATCGCAACGTGCTATTAAGATGGGATTAGCAGATGCAGAATGGTATAGAACGCCTATTGATAAAGACAAAATGAACGAGTTACTTACTCGTAAAAATGGTCCGGGTATCAGAGATACGTTTATATGGTTCGGCTTAATAATCACGTCCGGTTATTTATTCTACTTATGGTGGGGAACATGGCTGGCTATATTACCTTATATTGTTTATAGTGTTCTATATGCGTCAACATCTGATTCGCGCTGGCACGAATCCAGTCATGGTACGGTATTTAAAACCGATTGGATGAATAATGTGCTATATGAAATTGCATCATTTATGGTGTTGCGACAATCAAATGTTTGGCGTTGGAGTCACACACGGCATCATAGCGATACAATAATAAGAGGTCGCGATCCAGAAATATATGTACGCCCTCCAAGAATCTCTAAAATTCTGTTGTCGTTTATTGGTTTAAAGTCTGGTATTGCTGAATTTAAACGTCTGATTTTACATGCTTCAGGCAGAATGGACCCACAGGCAGCTACATACGTTCCTAATAGCGAATATTCGAAGGTTTTTTTTGTAGCCAGAATTTATATTCTAATTTATTTATCCGCAATTGGCTTAAGTATTTATTTTAATAGTATTTTGCCATTGATGTACATAGTATTACCAAAATTACTAGGTAGTTGGCTAATGCCTTTTTATACAATGACTCAACACACAGGTTTACAGGAAAATGTGCTTGATCATAGGTTAAATAGCCGTACTGTTTATATGAATAGAATAAATCGGTTTTTGTATTGGAATATGAATTACCACATCGAACACCACATGTTTCCGCTTGTACCGTACCATGCGTTACCAAAACTACACGAACTAATAAAACATGATTGTCCGACACCTTATAGCAGCATTTTCAATGCGTTTCGTGAGATAATTCCAACAGTTTTAAAGCAGGTAAATGATCCTTCGTACTGCATTAAGCGTATTTTACCCGCAACTGCAAATTCGAAAACAGCTGATGCTGTAATACATTTTACAGGTGAGAACAGTAATTTAAATGATGGAAAGATTAAGGTATGTAGTGTTGATGAAATTGACTTAGCTAATGTAGTGCGATTTGATTTTGATGAAAAGACTTATGCTGTTTATAGAACTGCAAATGATGAATATTATGCTACTGATGGGATTTGTTCGCACGGAAAAACACATTTGGCTGAAGGGATGGTGATTGGTGGAATAATTGAATGTCCAAAGCACAATGGTCGGTTCAATCTCAAATATGGTACACCTGCCAGAATGCCCGTATGTGAAAGAATAAACACATACAACATTCAAATTATTGGTTCTGACTTGTTTTTGGAACTTTAAGAATTGCAATTTTACAATAACATGTTTTACATAGTGCTGCTGTACAGCAACTTGCATTGGCAGTTCTATTTTTTTTATTTTAAAATTATTTATAATGACATCAAGAGAACGTTTTCAACTAACAGTTAACCATAAGCAACCGGATAAAATGGTTGTTGATTTTGGTGCAACTTCGGTAACCGGAATTCACGTAAGTACAATTGAAAATTTAAGAAAGTACTACGGATTGAAAGATAAACTTATTAGGGTTACCGACCCTTACCAAATGCTGGGTGAAGTGGACGATGAGTTAATCGAAATAATGGGAATTGATACCGCAGCAGCCCGTGGGCCAAAAAATGGATTTGGATTTTATAACCATGAACCATTTATGGAATACCTGACACCTTGGGGGCAGAAGGTACTTGTTCCTGAAGGATTTCGTACCAGAAACGACGAGAATGGAGATGTATTACTATATCCCGAAGGAGATTTATCTGCAACTGCATCAGGACGTATGCCTCAAAGCAGTTATTTCTTTGATGCAATAATCCGTCAGGAACCCATTGATGATGCCAAACTTGATCCCAAAGATAATCTGGAGGAATATGGTTTAGTATCGGATAATGATCTGCAATATTGGAAAGAAACTACTCAGAAAGCACGTGCTACAGGAAGAGCAGTTGTTGCCGGACTTGGTGGAACAGCATTGGGAGATGTGGCACATATTCCGGGAATAAAACTTAAAAAGCCAAAAGGAATTCGTGATATAACAGAATGGTATTTAAGCATTTTGATGCGTCCGGATTACATACAAGCCATTTTTGACCGTCAGTCAGAGATTGCATTAGAGAACTTTAAGCGTTTACATGCCGTAATTGGCGACAATGTGGATGCCGTGTTTATTTGCGGAACCGATTTTGGAACCCAAGACTCAACTTTTTGTGCACCGGAACAATTCGACGACCTGTGGTTACCGTACTATAAGAGAATCAACGATTGGGTACATACCAATACCAACTGGAAAACATTTAAACACTCATGTGGTGCTGTTGAGCCATTTATGTCACGGTTTATTGCTGCAGGTTTTGATATAATTAATCCGGTACAAATAAATGCAAAAGGCATGGATCCTGCTCATTTAAAAAAGACCTATGGTAAAGATTTGGTTTTCTGGGGCGGAGGTATTGATACTCAGAAAGTACTTCCGTACTCTACTCCAGCTGAAGTTAGGGAAGAAGTTCTTCGCCTTTGCGAAATTTTTGCAAAAGATGGTGGGTTTGTTTACAATAGTGTACACAATATTCAAGCAGGCGTACCTGTTAAGAATATTGTAGCTATGGTTGATGCTATCAAAGAATTTAATGGAAATTAATAACGAATTGGAAGCAAATGTCTGATATGAATCTTGTTAACAGAAGTCTTGTAATAATTGGTGGTACAACCGGATTGGGTTTGTCGGCAGCAAAAGCTTTTGTCGAAAATGGTGCAAAGCTTATAGTTGTGGGACGAAGTCAGGAAAGTGTAACCGAAGCACTGAATATATTGGGTGAAAATGCTGACGCTATTGTGGGTGACGCTGTTAATCCCGAAACATCAGTTCATGCCATTGAATTGTGCATTGATAAATATGGAAGTTTCGATGGTCTTTATCATGTAGCTGGAGGAAGTGGTCGTAGAATGGGCGATGGTCCGTTGCATGAACTCACGCTCGAGGGCTGGAATAAAACACTGGAGCTAAACCTAACCTCGTTAATGCTTTCCAATCAGGCTGCCGTTACTCAGTTTTTAAAGCAGAAATCAGGTGGCACAATCCTCAATATGGGTTCTGTACTTGGTTATTCACCTTCTCCCCAGTACTTTTCCACTCATGCGTATGCTGCCGCTAAATCGGCTATTATTGGATTTACGAAATCTATTGCAGCTTATTATGCAAAAGACAATATAAGGGTAAATATAATTGCGCCGGCTTTGGTGGAAACACCTATGGCTCAACGTGCTGCCGAGGACGAAACTATACAGTCTTTCATCAAAACTAAACAGCCTTTGGATGGAGGTAGAATTGGTACGCCATCTGACTTGGATGGATTGGCGATTTATTTTATGAGTAATTTATCGAAATTTACGACCGGACAAGTAGTGGCTGTTGATGGTGGTTGGACAGTAAGTGAAGGTCAATTGTAAAACTAATAATTATAAAATATGTCAGAAATCATAATAGGAATCGATTTAGGTGGAACGCGTATTAAAGCGGTTGCCATTGACGAATCTGGAAATATACTTCACAACAATTACCAACCCACAAACGATGGGGATGACTCGGTTTGGAAGAATGCAATTTTTACTGCAGTAAATGAATTAAAAGAAAAACTTCATACAGAAGATGTAGTGATTGGAATTTCTGCACCAGGATTGCCTAATACCGACAATTCGGCCATTGCATTTATGCCCGGACGTTTACAAGGATTAGAAAATTTCAATTGGGAAGAATTGTTAGGAACAAAAACTTTTGTGTTGAATGACGCAGTTTCGGCAATGATGGCCGAAGCAAGATATGGTGTGGCAAAAGGTCGTAAAAATGTGGCAATGCTTACACTTGGTACAGGTGTGGGTGGTGCTTTACTTATTAATGGCAAGCCATATCAAGGAGCATTTAACAAAGCCGGACATATTGGGCACATGGTTATTGACAGCGATGGTGAAGTTGATAACGTAGGTATGCCTGGTAGTTTGGAAGATGCTATCGGAAATTGTAGCATTTCCAAGAGAACATTCGGAAAGTATTCGTCAACCCACGAACTAATGCAGGCTTATAAAACTGGAGATAGTTTTGCTACCGAAGTTTGGGTTACTTCAGTTAAAAAACTCGCCATCGGTCTGGCATCGCTGACAAATATATTGTCTCCTGAAATAATCATTTTGGGTGGAGGGATTACTGAAGCAGGAGATGATTTATTTATTCCTCTTGAAAATCTTATGAATCAATATGAATGGAGAGCAGGTGGTAATAAAGTTGAAATTGTAAAAGCGCAATATGGCGATTTGGCTGGTGCGGTTGGAGCAGCCTGCTTTGCTCTGGAACGTAATAAAAATAAATATCAATAATTATAGAAATGAATATCACAGAAGCATATTTGCAGAAATGTACAGAAATAGTTGAAACCGTAAAAGATCAACAATCAACAATCAGACAGGCAGCTCAGTTATTTGCCGAAACAATTTTAGCAGGTAGAATGGTTCACGTTTTCGGCAGTGGACACAGTAGGATTTTGGTTGAAGAAATGTGGCCACGTTATGGTTCATTTCCTGGTTTTAATCCTATCGTTGAACTATCGTTGACTTTCCACAACCTTGTAGTAGGTGCCAATGGGCAACGTCAAGCCATGTTTTTGGAAAATATAAGTGGTTTTGCCGATCGTATTTTACGCAATTTCGATTTAAAAGAAAACGATACTGCACTTTTAATTTCCTCAAGTGGATGCAATATCGTACCAATAGAAATCGCCCAAATTTTCCAACAAAAAAAGATAAAAGTGGTGTCAATTATCACTACCGAACATTCTGCAAAGTCATTAAGCAAACGAAGTGATGGTAAAAAATTGGGTGATTTTTCAGATATAATTATCAACACTGGTGCACCTATTGGGGATGCTATGGTTACTGTTCCCGGATTGGATACGCCGGTTGCACCAGGCTCAACAGTGGGAGGGACGCTGATTATCAATTGTATAAAAGCAGAACTTGCAGGACTATTGACTGCTGCTGGTCAGCCACCTAAAGTGTTGAGTAGTCCGGTAATTGTTGGACAAGAAAGAGCTGT
>CAIWIS010000730.1 GCA_903912795.1 uncultured Bacteroidales bacterium | reverse complement strand
TTAGGTATTTTGGCTGTAGCTGCAGGATTAATTTTAGCCCTAAACTCTGACATTATATTTGGAAATAAACTTACAGTGTATGAATTATCAAAAGCACGAATTTTGATGATTATCATGGTTATAAACACTGCCATTACATTTCCGGCCATTGTTTTCAATTCGTATATTAGTGCCATCGAAAAGTTTGTTTTTCAGAAAGTGCTATTACTTGTAAAAACAATAGCAAGTCCACTTGTAATGATTCCCGTTTTAATAATGGGCTATGGTTCGGTTGGGATGGCAATTGTTGTTACTATACTGGCTTTGATAATTGAAATAATAAATGTGTGGTTTTGCTTCCGAAAAGCGGATTTTCGATTATTATTCAAAAAATTAGAAATAAATCAGATCAAAGAACTCTTTATTTTTTCATCCTTTATTTTTATGAATTTGCTCGTGAATCAAATAAACTGGAATGTGGATAGGTTTATTATTGGTTGGTTTAGAGGTACCGTTGAAGTGGCTGTGTATAGTATTGCAGCACAGCTAAACACCTATTATTTAACATTTTCTACCGCCATATCCAATGTATACATTCCGCGTGTAAACCAAATGATAGCGAGTAAATGTAGCAATTGGGAACTTACAGAATTATTTGCCCGCTTAGGCCGATTGCAATTTATTGTACTTTCGCTTGTAATTGGATTATTGATATTTTTCGGCATGCCATTTATAAACTTGTGGGCTGGTGCTGATTATAGTCGCTCGTATTATATGGCACTTATCATAATGATACCAGTTACCATTCCACTAATTCAGAATCTTGGCATAGAAATTCAACGTGCTAAAAACCAGCATAAATTTCGCTCTTGGGTATACCTTTTTATAGCTTTAGGTAATATTCTTATTTCCATTCCATTAACAAAATTATTTGGTGGCATTGGAGCAGCAATAGGAACAAGTATAGCCTTAACAATTGGAAATATATTTATTATGAATTGGTATTATCATACCAAAGTAGGATTGGATATACATTATTTCAGTAAACAAATAGCTGCTTTATTACCAGCATTATTAATCCCTGCTATTACAGGTTACCTATTAATGCTCTATATCAATTTAAATTATATTCCAAATTTCATAACTTACGCTATTGTTTTCATACTCATTTTCAGCACTTCAATGTGGTTTTTAGGTCTAAATAAATACGAGAAAGAACTAATATCGAATCCAATAAAAAAGTTATTACGAAAATTTTCAAAATTATAAATAAAAAAATTCGACAAACCTATGTTAGAAAGCATTAAATATAAGATTAAGAGCTTATTGCCAAAACGTTTGCTCTATTTTTATCACCTCAGCACTGCTCGCCGTGCAGCCGACTACGACTTACGCCGGAGGGTTTATGATAAAGTGTATAATGATGGAGCAGCTGAAAAAGTGAAACGCGATTTGACTTTACTATATCACATTGTTGAAAAAGGACTTACCATGCCCATACCACGTCCTGGATTTGGCAAAAAAGCAGTTATAGACCTTTGTAATGTAGTATTGAGGTACGAACGAATGAATTTATCACAAGACCAAATGGAGTTTGTACAATCGGTAACAGTACTGAAAGAATACAATAAACTGCATAAAGAAATTGGGTTTCAATTAGACGATGACGTGATTGAAAGGCTAAATCGTGTAGTTAATCGTTTTGATAATGTTAAAGGATTAGAGCAAATTGATATTTCGGAAATGGAGTATTTTAAAAACGTAAATGCGCCATTCGATGTATTTTGTCGCTCACGCTTTTCGGTAAGAAATTACACCAACAAAGAAATTCCACTCGAAGTATTGTATGATTGTATTGATTTGGCTCAAAAGTCACCTTCGTTTTGCAACCGGCAACCAACACGTGTATATATAGTAAAATCGGCAGCTACCAAACAAGCTATACTCGATGTACAAAACGGCAACCGCGGATTCGGACATTTAGCCGAAACGCTTATTGTTCTTTCGTCGGTCATTTCAACCACCAAAGATATACATGAACGTTTCGAGAATCATTTAAATGGAGGCATGTTTGCAATGACACTGCTTAACGCATTACATTTCAACAAAATAGCAGCTTGTTCGTTAAACTGGAGCGTATCGTCGGATAAAGATTTAATTATGCGCAAACTACTTAATATACCCGAAAATGAAGTTGTTTTGTTAGTAATTTCGTGTGGCTATCCACCCGAAAACTTTAAAATGGCAGCATCACCTCGCAAAAAAGCAAATGAAATAACAACAATATCATGAAACGTCCATGTTAAAATAATTATTAACACACAAAGCAATGATTATTTTAACATGGTAAGTTCCATCTGACAATAAAAAAATAAAATATAAACAGATGAAAACACTTGAAATCAGCTTTTGGATACTTCTTGGTATCGTTTTTTACACCTATTTAGGGTATGGAATTGTTCTTTTTGTATTATTACGCATAAAACGATTGTTTAAAAAGAAAAAAGAAGTATTTTTGACCGACGATGAACTTCCTGAAGTAACGTTGCTAATTGCAGCATACAATGAAGAAGATTTTGTGGCAAAAAAAGTGGAAAACACACG
>CAIWIS010000729.1 GCA_903912795.1 uncultured Bacteroidales bacterium | reverse complement strand
ATTAATTTTTGCCGCCCCAAGCCCCTAAAGGGGATGTAGAGTTACTTTCGTCTTTAAAAAAATGGTATATTATATTTGAACATTTACTTAAGTCAATAATCGGTAATTTATTTAGTCGCTTTATTGTATTAAACAGAAAAAGAATGGACGCGTACGGAGTAATCCTATGTTCCATTCTTTTTTGTGTTTTTGAGTCTAAATATCAAGATAGTAACTCTAAAAGTCAATAAAACGATTCTGAAATGTTTTAAGCTACAGCGTAGCGTAATCTTTGTAGAATTAATACAGCCCTAGGCAACACAAAGGTGCAGAGCATCGAGATATTTGTAATATGCAAATCTGGAGATTTGCTTCTCACATGAGGTTGTATCAAAAGATTTTCTTGAACGCAAATTACGCAAATTTTCACAAATTCTATTATTTTACATTTATATAATTTGTTGAAATATAATTATTTATGATTTTTGAAAATTTGCGCATATTAGCGTAATTTGCGTTCTTCTTGCTTTTGAGACATCCTCATGCTTGGGGGTATGTGCGAAAGTATAATTATTTAATCTTCAAATAACAACTCCTGACTTTAGTACTTCATTTAAAAACCCACTTTCATCGTTGTTCTTCTCAATCAATATCGGTTCAATTCTATCATCTATCCCTCTTCGTAATTTCCAAAGTAGTGGTGCATAAGTAAAAAAATCACCTTTTACCGAATTCACAATTATCGCTACATCTATATCACTCTCAATACGTTGAGTGCCCTTTGCATAGGAACCATATAGTACCATTTTGTCAATTTCAAAATGCTTTGATACCAAAAGTTTGTATGCTAAAAGTTTTTTTAGAATTTCTCCATTATCCATGTTTTCAGTGTTTTAGTATTTTCCAAAATAAATAAGCAGCGCTCCTTAGTCAAACTTTTCATTAATTTTTCTTTATGCGATGGATATCTTGCTTCAATATTTAAAGGCTCGAGAATATCTAAAAAATCAATTAAATTCTCTGGAAATTGATGGTGTAAGTCAGATTTCTTAGCTAAATGTGTCAAACTATGCGTAAAAGGGGCAGGTTCATCATTTATCGAATTAAAATATGCTTTTAGTATTTTTTCGATACTTTGATGACACATAAAACCAACATAAAGGTAACGACCAGTATTCAACATTGCCAACGCAGTGTCATAATCATATTCAGATAATTCTGTCCAATATTTTACCTTATCGTTCATTTATTTAAAATTATTTTATTTTGCAAATATACTAAACTTCTTTTGATTGCATAACAAACAGACTCGAAATTTTGTTTGCAGACAAAAACACAGCTGCGCTTCAAGTTTTTATGTTGAAACGCAGCCGGTAGTTAATTCGGAGTGCGACTCGAAGTCGCGCCCCGAATAATTACAGTTTTAAGCTACAGCGTAGCGTAATCTTTGTAGAATTTTCACAACCCCAAAACCACACAAAGGTGCGGAGCACCGGGATATTTTGTTTTTCAATATGCAAGTTAGGTGGTACATGCCGATTTATCGGTGAAACTTGCTTCTCACAGTCCGAAGCTAAAGAAGTACGGACATCTCTTAATGCAAGATTTCACACTACTTGGAGTGGGAGTATATCAAATAGAAAAACCGCCTTCTGAAAATTTCAAAAGGCGGTTT
>CAIWIS010000728.1 GCA_903912795.1 uncultured Bacteroidales bacterium | reverse complement strand
CGGATAGCCATTTCGGAGAGATTATCTTTATCGTAATCGTAAAAAATAAAGGGATTTTCCCAACTGAAACGCACATCGTTGATACGAAATGGCGAACCATGCATTTTCAGAAACAGTGTATTCCCGTGATAATCGGTAAAGAAATTAGCATGACCATTATGCTCCCAAGCTTCGAGTGCAAGTTTATTCCAATCAATAAAGTTTTTGATACCATCTTTTTCGCCAAAATCGATGATATACATAAAATCGGCTCCCCAATCGAAGTAATTGCGTGTTTGCAAACCGCCATTTAGTACAACAGCCTGTACTTCAGCAATTCCGTCATTATCTGTATCTGTCCAATCGATACACAAATCGCGTTCTCCGGCAAAGACTCCATCCTTGTTAATATCCACACAAATACAATCGTTGTCCTGATCGCCTTCCAAATCGCCCTTTTTCATGTCATCGTCATCGTCAATCCACATTATAGGCACACCATTCAGAATTATGGTTTTCAGAATATCAGGATCACCGTCATTGTCCAAATCAACATATTCAATATTTTTCGTGTCGGCAACCAACGGAATCCGCCAGGGAATTAACTGTGTATTTTCGTTCCAATATCTGGTTTGTGAAAATAGCAAAATCGGAATGAGCGCAAAAATATATACAAGTTTGTTCATAAAATTGATTGTAAAAAACACAGTCTGACATTTATTAAAAGGTCAGACTGCAAATTAATTAGTTGTTGAATTATTTAATTGATTTACTGTTCTTTACCAAAAGATAGCATACTCAACCAATGCTGCAATAACAAGAAGTATTGCCAATACATAGAAATTTTTGTACCAAGGCGTACTTTTATGTTCTTTGAAATCGTCGGTCAATAACTTTACATTCCATGTGTTTTCTGCTACTTTGGTTTCATCAGGTTTGGCTGTAGACAAACTGACAATCACATTCACTACACTACTCATAATCAGCAATATCGGTGCCCACATAAGGAAGTGTATTGGAACAGAAATATCGAAACCAAATTTTAGAGTCATAATAGTAGCAGCAGTTGCAATTCCTACCATCAATCCGGCAAAAGCACCATGTGCATTGGAGCGTTTCCAAAACAAACCAAGCAGGAAAGCACTCACGATAGGCGGTGCAAGATAGGAAATAAATTCCTGATAATACGAAACCAGCGAGGCAAATCTGCCGATAAGAGGTGCCCACAATACGGCAATTATTAATACTATAAACGAAGTTATCTGTCCTACGCGAACCAGTTTTTTACTGTCGGCTTTCGGATTCATCTGACGGTAAAAGTCCATGGTAAACAGAGTTGAAACCGAATTAAGCGTTGCACTGAGTGCCGACGTAAGTGCCGAAACCATGGCTGCTAAAATCAAGCCCATCATGCCAACCGGCATTAATTTCATAATCAGGCGCGGATACACCTCGTTGGTATTCACCCCAAAAGTATTGCGCAAGGTATCGCCCGAAATAATATCAGCAGGCAGTTCCACACCAAAAAGATTGATGCCACGTGCTATAATGCCCGGCATTATAAAAATAAACAAGGTGAAAAGATAAATAAATGCTACGAATAGTACGCCTTTACGACCCTGATCGATGGATTTGGCGGAAAGAACCCGCTGAACCATAACCTGATTATTTCCCCAGAAATAGAAGCCGAGAATAGGAAGTGAAACAATAATCGCAATCCACGGCATGGTAGGGTCGTCGGCAGGACGAATAAGGCTCATCCACACACCATCGTCGAAACGGCGCATAAATTCATCCCAACCGCCAATTTCGTTCAAACAAAATACGGCTAAAAATATCGAACCTACGATTAGTACAATTGTATGAATGATATCGGCATAAATGGCCGAAGATAAGCCACCGATAATGGTATAGAAACCGGCTATGCCTGCCATAATCCAGATGACGTACATGGTATCAACTTCCGGAAAAATCACTTTTAGAATGAGAGCACCTGTGTAAAGTGCTGCTGCAGCATCCAAAAACACATTACCAATAATTGTAATAAATGAGAAGTAAACACTTGAGCGGCGGTCGTAACGTCGTTCCAAATAGCCCGGGATGGTGTAAATTCCAGTTTTAATATAAAAAGGAAGGAAAAATAAAGCCACAAATACAATAACAAAAATGGCTCCGATATTATAGTTAAAAACCGAGATGCCGCTAATAAAACCTTCGCCCGAGTGGCCCAACAAGGTTGAGCTCGAAACGCTCGCAGCAAAGAGCGAAAGCCCTACTACAAACCAGTTTTCACTTTTGCCCGAAAGAAAATATTCGGCTGCATTTTGGTTCTTGCTTTTTTTCAATGCATACCAGATTGTAAATACCAAAAATGCAAGGATACTTACAATATCAATCCATGAGAGTGTGTTCATATATCAGTTTTAAAGTTTGAAAAGTAAATAGAAGCGATTGGCAAATGTATTAAATTTTTACCATTTCGGGCTTCTTAAAGCCATTTTGTTGCGTTTTTACAGCTGTGTTTTCTTTTATAAATGCAACAAGCTCGTTAATATTGGCAGTTGCTACGCAGCACCATTGGTCGGAAGCACCATAATAAACGTATAACGTATCATCAACCAACACATTTCCTGTTGGGAAAACCACACCCCATTTATATAAACCGTTTTTCTCAAATTCCGTTTCGGGCTCCATAATAAAATCTTGCGTGCGATAAAGAATTTTGGTAGGGTCGTTCAAATCAAGCAAACAAGCTCCAATCCTGTATGTAAAATTATCGTCTACACCATGGTAAATCATCAACCAGCCTTCGTCGGTTTTAATCGGTGGTGTATTTCCACCTACTTTCACTTCCCATGACTGTTCGCCTTTCAGCAAAAGTTTTGATGGCACATTCCAGGACATCAGGTCATGCGACGATTTTATCCAGATAGCAGGATAGTCTGTTCCATAAGCTTCACCCACATAGTTTTTCGGACGATGAAGCATGTAGTATTTTCCGTTAATTTTTTCGGGAAAAAATATCACATCGCGGTCGTCGAGGCTCGGCTCGGTTAGTCGGCCTACTTTTTTGAAATGTATTAAATCTTTCGAAACTGCCAACGCCGTATTTCCAATATTCTCGCGCAAACAAAGTGGTGCAAATTCGTCGTGTTTTGGAGCCTTTACTTCATCATATTCGTATTTCCAGTATTGCCCGGGAGGATACGGACGGAATGCATAGGTCATGTAATACTCATTCCCGAATTTTACTACACGCGGATCTTCCACTGAACCAGCATCAAAACTATCAGGGGTCGGTGAAAGAACCGGCTTATCCTGTACCCTTTTGAAGTTAAAACCATCATCACTCACAGCTAAACCAATATGAATCAGGTGATCTTCATCATCTCCGGCAGCGCGATATAGCAAATAAAACTTACCATCTTCGTGCCATGCAGCCGGATTACACACTACCAAATTTTCCCATGTATTGGCCGAATTTGGTGATAAAACCGGATTTCCATCAAATTTCTTTAACTTCATAATCTATACTATTATAATCAATCAACTTTTAATATTTTCACGAAACAAAAATACAATCAAACAAATCATATTTTAAGTATTATTTTGCTACATGATAATGAAATTATGACCATAAATAAAATATGAATTTTATTGTTATTAAAATTATTACAGTTAATACTATTTTGTGAACAAGCCTATACTATTTTGTTAGGCATGTGTTTAACAAATGACATTTTCAGATCAAACACTGTTAATATGTGCAAATAATCAAACTTATAAGTGAGATTATTGTTTTTATTCGAACAAATGCATATATTTGCACCTATAAATCACACAACAAACACTAATACTATTTTGAAATTAACAGTATGAAAAACATAATTCGTGAGATTACTCCGCTTACCAACGAAGAATTCTTTGTAGTGCTATATCATCCCAATGCAAAGTTCGATTTCCCAACACATTATCATCCTGAATTTGAAATAAACTATGTGGAAGGCGCATCAGGAAAGCGAATTGTAGGAGAGTCAGTCAATAAATATGATGGATGCGATTTGGTGCTTACTGGTCCCGACATTTTTCATTCGTGGCAAAGCGAAACCGGTGGTGCCGAATTGGTAGTAACTATTCAATTTCATAAGGATATGCTACCAAATAGCTATCAGAACAAAAAACTGTTAGCTCCAATTCGAGACATGTTACAAAGATCACATAGAGGTATTGTTTATGGCAAAGAAACAATTGAAAAATTAGCCCCTCGCATTAAAAATCTAATTAACGAAAATGGGTTTATTTCTTTTCTTGATTTTCTTACAATTCTTCAAGAAATGGCTTTGGCCGATGATCAAAAAGTACTTTGTAGTCAATCCTTTAGCCCAGAAGTTGATATGTTTAAGAGCCGCAGAATTCGTTTAGCTTGCGACTATATAAACAAGAATTTTGAAAAAAAGATTAAAATCGAAAATATTTCAAATCTTATTGGGATGACCGACTCATCGTTTTGTCATTTTTTCAAAAAACGAACACAGAAATCGTTTGTAGATTATCTGAATGAAGTTCGGATTGGACATGCAGCAGTACAACTAATCGAAACCAGTAAAACCATTTCGGAAGTGTGTTATAGTTGTGGTTTTAACAATGTATCGAACTTTAACCGCATTTTCCGGACAAAAAAAGGCTCAACACCTACTGAATTTCGGAAGTTTAATCAACAGCAAATTATGAAATACTAGAAATGAGTTTGAAAGGTTTGAAGATTGGTATTACTTTAGGTATTGGGTTATAAAATCATCTTTGGGT
>CAIWIS010000727.1 GCA_903912795.1 uncultured Bacteroidales bacterium | reverse complement strand
CCCTCGGAAACTTGTCCCGTATGCGGGAGTGGAGAGGGAGTATTCGGTTTTGATTCGATGGTTTGTTTCGATTGAATTGATGCAGAAATAGATGATTGAAGACCAGAGGAAGGAGTATTTGAAATAACTTCTTTGCGTGGAAAATTGGTTTCCTTACTTACGGCACCAATAACCACTACATCGCGCATCTGAGTTGGCACTTCAAAACCATCCTGATCTTCCACATACACTATATTATTTTTATCGTCGATGCGGGTAATGGTTCCACCTCCCACTGCATTCAAAAATCGAACTGTATCGCCTGTTTTCATATTTCTGTTGTCTTTTGTCTATCGTCTGTTGTCTTTTTTTTACTACTTTTGTACAAAAATACAACAATTATTTCAATATCCTGTGAGCGATTCTACAAACATGCAAACTATATATATCGACGAATACGATTACACTTTGCCCGACGAACGTATTGCCAAATATCCATTACCAAAACGTGATTCATCAAAATTATTAGTTTATAAAAACGAGGAAATTAGCGAAAGTAATTTCACCTCGTTAGTTGATTTTTTACCAGAAAATGCTTTGTTGGTTTATAACAACACCCGTGTTATTCAGGCACGTTTGGAGTTTTTCAAATCGACAGGCGCACGCATCGAAGTTTTTTGTTTAGAGCCGCTCGTACCAGCGGATTATGCACAATCACTAGGTTCAACTTCCGAATGCACGTGGAAATGCATGGTGGGAAATTTAAAAAAATGGAAAGATGGGCCGCTCACAAAAACATTGCAAATAGCTGAAAAAACCTGTATATTTGTCGCAGAACTACTTCAAACCGATGCAAACACACATTCCGTAAAGTTTAGTTGGGATAATTCCGAGCTCCATTTTGCCGACATATTGGAAAACGCTGGTGAACTTCCCATTCCACCGTACTTGCATCGCAAAACCGAAGAAAGCGATTTAACTGCCTATCAAACTGTTTATTCAAAAATAAAAGGTTCGGTGGCTGCACCAACGGCGGGTCTGCATTTTACGGCCGAAGTTTTCGAAAGTCTGAAACCCAAAAATATAAAAATAGATGAAGTGACGCTTCATGTGGGCGCTGGCACTTTTCAGCCTGTAAAAACACGCGATATAGCTGAGCACCACATGCATACCGAATTAATCTCGGTTAAACGCGACACTATTGCCAATATCCAACAAAATCTTGGAAATATTATTGCTGTGGGCACTACTTCTGTACGGACGCTTGAGAGTTTGTATTATCTCTCCCCAGCCCTCGGAAACTTGTCCCTTTTGCGGGAAGGAGAGGGAGAAAGCTCTTTGAATAAGACTGAGATTAAACTTCAAGTGAGTCAATGGCAACCATATCAGCAAGATACAGACTGTTCCGCTTATGATGCGTTGCAAAATATTCTGGATTATTTGGATGCAAATGAGTTAGATACACTTCATGCTGAAACGCAAATTATGATTAAGCCTGGCTATAAATTTCGGATTGTGAATGGTATAATTACCAACTTCCACCAACCAAAAAGCACTTTACTCCTACTCGTTTCGGCATTTGTAAATGGCAACTGGAAAACGATTTACGATTATGCCTTGGCAAACGATTTTCGCTTTTTGAGTTATGGCGATAGCAGTTTACTGCTAAATGATTGATTTTTTGTTGAAAGTTATTAATTTCTTAGTTACTCCAAAACAATCTTTCAAAAATTATGTTTTAAAGTTTCAAGTTTGGAGCTTGCGTTTGGCTTTGCTTTTCTAATTTTCTTAATTTCCATTTTCTAATTTCTAATTTTAACAGATGAAACGAACACGATAAACAAACTTTGATACACAAGGGCATGTTTATGTGTGAGTTCCATGTGACAACTAAAAAATAAATATAATCACATGAAATCAATTTTCTTCATAACCATTTTCACTATTACTGTTTTAATGGTTTTTTACGTTACACTCCGTGGCTGGCAGGTACTACAACCATTTAGCAATTTGAAGGTTGGTTACCTGTGGGCTAACATACTCCTTTTTATTGTCATGTTTTCGGGCTTAGCAATGCGAAATATTTTTCCGGATAGTGTTGCAAAAACAGTTGCTTTTGTGGGCTTTTCGTACATGATAGTGGTTATTTATTTGCTTTTATCTTTTTTAGCAACCGATATTGTACGCCTTTTTTCATTGGTTTTTCATTTATCGACTGAATGGATTAAATTGTTCCGATTTTGGGCTTTTGGAGTAAGCTTGGTACTTATTACCATAGCTATGTTGGTGGGTAATTACAAATTTAATAATCCCGCCATTGTTCATCTGCAATTGAAATCGGATAAACCACTGCAAGCTAAAAAAATACGTATTGTGGCCGTTAGCGATTTACATTTGGGGATTTCTATCGACAAAAGCTATTTAAAAAAATATGTTGCACTGATAAATGCTCAAAAGCCGGACTTGGTGTTGCTTGCTGGCGATATTGCTGACAATTCCACGGCTCCAATTATTCGCCAAAATATGGCCGAAGAGTTTCGGGACATAAAAACGACTCATGGTGTTTTTGCTATTAGTGGTAATCATGAGTACTTTGGCGAAAATCCCTACGAACTACAAAAATACCTTTCGCAGGCAGGTGTAACCTACTTGCGCGATACGGCAGTATTGGTCGATAGTAGTTTTTACGTGGTGGGACGCGACGATAAAATTAATCCGAAGCGCAAAACTCTCGCGCAAATCACAAGCAGTTTGGATACCAATAAAGCCATGATTCTACTCGACCATCAACCATTTCATTTAAGCCAAGCAGTTGAAAACCGTTTCGACTTACAGGTTTCGGGACATACGCACAATGGTCAATTTTTTCCAGGAAATCTGATTGTAAGCAGGATGTACGAAGTGGCACACGGTTATCTTAAAAAAGGAGCAACACATTTCTACGTTTCTTCCGGATTAGGACTCTGGGGGCCACAATACCGCATTGGAACCCAATCCGAAATAGTAGTTATTGATTTAGAATACTAATAAGGTCTATGCTACTTTTTTTGCTCTGCGGTAAAGATATGAATTAAAGATATTTCGCTTTGCAAATCGCAATTGTTTATCAGCATTTACAAAACGTGTGAAGATATTTTTTGAAACGCCAAAATACTCATAGGTCGATCCGTCCATAAACGAAACTTCGAGCAATTGTCCTTTAAGTTTAAAATCGGCAATACCAGTATCAGCCGAAGAGATGTGTTCGTTTTCGTTTGCAGCTATGGTTTCAGGTGCAATACTCACCAAAAAATGATACCCATCAATAATCTGACGGCTTTTATGTTCTGCTTCAGCAGCTAGTTCATCATTTTCAGCAAATTTATCGGGGTGCCATTCTTTAACTAAATTACGGTAAGTGGTTTTAAGCGCCTTGAGGTCAGTGTCAGGTTCAACATTAAATAATTTCTTGTATTCGTTAATACGCTTCATAAATGGATAGTTCGTTGTGTATTGTTTTATTTTGCTTCACAGCTTTTTTTTAAATCGGTCACAAAGGTACTACTTTTATGGCAGTAAACAGCACGGATTGATGAGATTCTCGCACAGCCTGTTTAATTAATTATCGGTTTTTTCTATAGATAAATTCATTCATTTCAGAAATTTAATTTCTTGATTTGTATTGTTTAATTCATCAAGTTTGTTATATTTGCATTTATTAAAATACAATTGAACTTATGACAACAATAGAACTGAAATCGAATCTTAAATGCAGCAATTTCTTTCCATACTGAAACAATATTGGGGCTACGATGCTTTTAGAGCACTTCAGGCCGAT
>CAIWIS010000726.1 GCA_903912795.1 uncultured Bacteroidales bacterium | reverse complement strand
TGAAAATGAAATCAATGAGAAAAACTTTTTAAACTTTAACGCACTTTCTTCTCCAATATAAGCTTTTAAAAAATTATTTGACGTTAATCTTATAAGACCATAAAATTCATTAATGTCTATTTTTAAAATAAATTTTCTAACTATAAAAATACTTAGATGTAGTATTCCAAACCAACAAATTGCTGTACTTAATAGCAGTAGCATGATCTCTTTTTTAAAATACGACAACTCAAGGTTATCAGCCAACCACATTTTAGAAGCAATAAAAACACCAATAGAATTAGAAATCAAATAGATTGTTAAGTATTTTATTTCGTATTTTAAATTGTTTTGCATCTGTAGGAATTAATTTATAACTGTTTTTACGTCACAAATATAATATTTTTCTGCGATTAATTTTAATAATGATAATCTAGGAAAGGAAACAAATTTATATACGATAATTATTCTGCATATCCTCATCATTTATTATTTTAATGTTGGACGCTTTCTTGTGAAGATTTGCAATCTTAACTCTTGAAATCTTAGCATTTTTTCTATTAAGAGATTCATCTGGTTTTTTGTGTTAATCAATATTATTTACTGCTCATTACAAAATAGATAAGGTTTAAATAAAATAAAAGTCATTTCACTGAGAAAATAAGACTTTTTATTGAATTTGTTTGATTTTCAATTTGAAATAAATTACTTTTAGACCACAGTTTATGTATAGGGAAATATACATTAAAACTTTAAATACAAATCAAATTAAAAAAATAAAATCATGAAACTTAACAACCTATTTATTAGCATATTGTTGCTGTCGCATTGTGTAATTATCTACGGACAGACTTCGAAAGTTGTGGGAACAGGTCAAGTGAACTCATATAACAATTCCAGCATTATTACTTTACCCACTGAGGGTCAAGCATTCTTCGGACAAAATACCAATCATCCAGGAAACACACCTTCGTACACCGATAATGGCGATGGTACTATTACCGACAATGTTACGGGTTTAATTTGGGAAAAAACCACCGACAAAAATGGTGATGGAACCATAAATTATTACGACAAATCGACTTATGCTGTGGCATTGGCTGGAGCTTCTGCCTGTAAAACCGGAGGTTATACCGATTGGCGACTTCCAACCATCAAAGAACAATACTCTTTAATTATGTTTTATGGGGCAGAATCAAATCCTACAGCAACAACGCAAGGCACTTCCGTTCCGTTTATTAACACCAATTATTTTACGTTTGGCTACGGCGATATTAACTCCAGTGCGCATGGAGCAACTTCGGACGAGCGAATGATTGATGCTCAATATGCCACATCGTCCATTTATGTTTCTACTACCATGAATGGTACTTCAACTATGTTTGGCGTTAACTTTGCCGATGGGCGTATCAAAGGGTATCCGGCAAACAATCTGAAAAAATATTATGTACAATATGTGCGTGGAAATAAGGTGTATGGTGTAAATAATTTTGTGGATAATGGCAATGGAACGATTACCGACAATGCTACCGGGCTTATGTGGATGCAAAATGATAGTGGGTCACCCATGCTTTGGGAAGATGCGCTGGCTTATGCCGAAGGTTTCAGCTATGCGGGTTATACCGATTGGCGATTGCCCGATGTAAAAGAATTACAAAACTTGCTTGATTACAGCCGCTCACCTGCCACAACAAGCTCGGCAGCCATTAATTCGGTGTTCAATTGCACCCAAATCAACAACGAAGCTGGCGTAGCCGATTATCCTTGTTATACCAGCAGCACAACCTTTTGTTCGCAAACGCCCACCAATGGAGCGGCAGCTTGTTATGTGTCTTTTGGCAGAGCAATGGGCTATATGAGTGCTTTTGGCGGCTGGATTGACGTGCATGGTGCAGGTGCTCAACGAAGTGACCCAAAAACTGGAAATCCGGCAAATTACCCTACTGGTTTTGGACCTCAAGGCGATGCCATACGCATTTCAAATTATGTACGATTAGTCCGAAATGTAGATGTAAATTCCAGTGTAAAAACCACTGAAACAAGCGATAAGATTCGTGTTTATCCAAATCCCAGCTCAACTAACTGCACAGTATCATCGTCTCAAAAACTGAAATCAATAGAACTATTTAATTCAGTGGGAGAATCGGTACTTGTTTGTAATAATGCAGATTACAATTACAACTTTGACACAAACCAATTTGCGTCTGGAATCTACATTTTAAAAGCAATGGATGAAAACAGCCATTCTAACACTCAACTGCTGGCAATTAAAAAATAGACATATATTACCGCACATTATTTATTGAGTTTTTCACCGTATCGTGTTTGGTTTTTTGTGTTTTTCCACCTTTTACACTACCATCCCAACCTTTGCGCAAATTGACGAATGTTTCGGCAATGGCTTTTACATCGGCTCCATTAGCCACATATTCTGTTTTATTTCCTTTTACCGAACCGTCCCAACCTTTTCGGATATTTTCCAAAGTTTCGGTAACTAATTCTATATCAGAGTCAGTAGGTTTATAAGCAACTTTATTCCCTTTTACCGAACCATCCCAACCTTTACGAGCAATGTTAACCAAGGTTTCGGCAATAGTTTTTATTCTTAAATTTGTATTTTCACTTTTCGCTTCATTCTCTTTTACACCATTCTCTTGTATTCCTTTTTTCTCTACAATATTTCCCCCTTTAACTGAACCATCCCAGCCTTTACGCATATTCACAAGTGTTTCGGCAATAGCTTTTACTTCTGCGTCAGACAAAACATATTCAGCATCATTTTTCTTTAATCCATTTTCATTTATTCCTTTTTTATTCCCTTTTATGCTTCCATCCCAGCCTTTACGACCAAAATTATAGGTAATGCCAATACCTGCACTAAGGTATTGGTCAGGTCCAACAGTTGTGGAGGTAATAGTTGGTGCTGTAGAAATATTTTTATTGAATTGATCAGGTGACATTGTAGCGGTTATATTTGCATTTGTCAAATCTTTGTAGCCCGTTGTAAATGCGGTTTGACCAGTTTGCATGGCATATTGTACGTTGCCACTCAACGCGATACTTTCCGACAACCAATAACTAAAAATAATGCTTGGCTTTAATGTAAATGCATTTTTCTGGAAATCGGCAGAAGGTGAATACGACGCAATTTGTTTTCTTGTGACATTGTTCATTACCGAAAAGTTGTCCGGGGTTTGGTTCATGGTAATACCGCCTTTTACCGACAATTTTAAAGAAGCTTTGGGGTAATTGTGTTTAACTACAATTCCTACTCCTGAAATTGGTTTTACCGACCGAAATGAAATGCTGTAAGATGGACCAAAAGTAAATGAAGTGCTTCTCCAGTTATTACTAGAACCTGTAACGGTGAGAAAATCAAGGGATCGCAATGGTGCAGCATAAGCGTCAAAATCAAAATTAGATAATGTATTAAAGGTACTTGCATCAAT
>CAIWIS010000725.1 GCA_903912795.1 uncultured Bacteroidales bacterium | reverse complement strand
TTACAGAATACAATCTCAATTCAACTATATTATTGGTAGTTAAGCATGTTTTCACCACAACCACTTCTACATCAAGCCTATTTGTTAATCCATCTTTAACATCAGAACCGACATCTGCTGATATTTCAGATAATACAGCATCCACAGTAGGTACTGGTCTTGATGCAATAGTATTAAGACAAGGAGGCGCTGCATCTTCTCCAGGTTTAATTGTTGATGGAATACGAGTAGGCACCAATTGGGGCTCATTAATGGGAAATGCTTCTTATGATTCGAATGCAAATATTGCAGCTGGAAACTATAGCTCAATTATCGTAATGAATGGTTCAACATTAACACAAACAGGCAATGTTGTTGCCAGTGGATTAACCATAGGTAGTGGTTCTGCTGTAACCATTAACGCAGGCAAACAACTTACAATCTCTGGAACACTAACAAATAGTGCTGGTAATTCTGGTTTTGTTTTAAAATCAGACGCTACAGGAACTGCAACCTTGATAAACAGTACAGCGGGTGTAAATGCAACTGTTGAACAATACTTACCACAAGGACGTAACTGGTATGTTGGGCTTCCAGTTAGCAGTGGCAGCACTTCTACACTAACAGCCTCAGGGTTAGGTACTTCAGTTTCATATTGGAATGAAGCTGGAAGTGCGTGGGTTAATAGTTACTCAGGTAGTCTAACTCCTGGTCGTGGTTATATTGTCGCTTCGAGCTCTGGCACAGGCACAAACAATGCATCGTTTACTGGTACACTAAACTCGGGTGATGTAACAATAAGGCTTACTAAAAAAGGAACTTCTAAAATTGGATTCAATTTAGTAGCAAATCCGTATCCTTCGTACATAGATGCTGTTGCGCTTGTTGGTGGTGCAACTACAAATATGGAGCAAACAGTTTGGTACAGAACTAAAGTAAGTACTGCTTACCATTTCCCAACCGTAAATACTGCGTCGGGTGTTGCAACAGATGCATCAGGTGCTGCAAATCCAGTTACTCGTTTAATTCCACCTATGCAGTCATTCTGGGTGCGCACAAATACTGACGATTATGATCTTGTATTTACAAATGCCATGCGTTATCATGCCAATGCTACTGTTGGAGGCAATCCTGTAACCACTACTCCAATGAAAGTGAAACAAACTTCTGAAAGCATGTTGGTTCGTATTAATGTATCGAACGGAATTAATCAGGATCAGATGGTAATTTATACTGACGACAATGCAAACAATGCTTACGATATATACGATTCGCGTAAAATGATGAACGAAAACGCTAATATACCAGATTTGTATAGTGTTGTAGGACCTGAAAAATTAGTAATTAATGGATTGAAAACTATTGTGCCTGACACAGAAATTGAACTTGGTTTTGTGCCGGGAAAATCGGGCTCTTTTAGTATCAATGCAACTGAACTTAAAAATATTTCTTCGGATGTATATGTTGCTATAAAAGATAAACTTCAGAATATCGAATTTAATCTTACAAGCGGTCAGACTTACGAGTTTAGCTCCGATGCAGTGAATGATACTAACCGTTTTAGTATTATTTTCAGATCGGCAGGTACAACTACTGGATTAACAGGCAGCAAACTTAACACAAGCACCAGTGTATTTGTAAATGCTAATGGCGAGTTGGTGGTTAAAACAAGTGCTCCACTTAGTGCCAATGCCACTGTAAGCATTTACAATGCTATAGGTCAGCAAATTGGTTTACAAACCTTAACATCGAGCATGTCCATATCCAATGTGGCTCGCACTGCCGGAGTGTATTGGGTAAAACTAAACAATGATGGCGAAGTTGTTACACGAAAAGTGGTGGTAAAATAGTAGTTCAAAACCAAATTAAATCAATAAATATTGTATGGAAACAAATAAAGAAATCACGATTAGAAAACGCTATTTTTCGCCCAACATGGAGCAAATCTTAATTGATAATGACATTTCGTTAGCGTTGGCTTCGGCTCCTCCGGCTGGCCCAAGCGAGGTGTTTATCCATCCAGATGCATTAACCAACGATCCATTTAATAAGTTGGCATAATGAAGAATTGACAATTTATCTATTGACAATTTTCAATTTAAAGAAATGAAAGTCCCTGAGCAATCGGGGACTTTTTTTGTGTCGTAGTGTATTGGTTGTAAAATTGTATAATTAATAAAAAAATATTCATATCATTTTTCAAGCAAGAAAATGGCATTAAACCCTTTGGCTTATTAAGTTTCAGATATTTATCAAGAACTTTAATTTAACACTTCGCAGTTATTAAATTTTATTGCAAACGTTTGCATTGTAAATAAATATCATTATATTTGCGCACTCATTATTTATAATCATGGGTTTAATAAATAAAAAATCAAGAAGATATGACAAAAATTACTTTATTAAAATCAATGCTCCTCGCTATAGTAATTGCTTGGAGTGGGAGTGCTTTTGGACAAATTACAAGTGCGGCTGCTGGAAACTGGTCTGACGGCGCAACATGGACTGGTGGCTCGGTTCCTACTTCAACCGATAATGTTTCTATTGGTCATGCGGTAGTTGTAAACGATGCAAGTGCAGTTTGTAATAACCTTGTATTTACTACAGGTTCAATTAGTTTTAATTCCGCAGTATCTGTACTTTCAGTTTATGGCAATTCTACATTTGGTGCAGGTATTACAAATATTACAGCTTGGACATCTGGTGCAAAATTAGTGTTTGCAGGAACTGCAGCC
>CAIWIS010000724.1 GCA_903912795.1 uncultured Bacteroidales bacterium | reverse complement strand
TGGAATAACTGCTGGTTGATTTATACACCGAATCTAAAAACACTTTATCAGGATAGTGTAGATACAAATCCCAAATTGTTTTGGGCGTATATTGAATATAATCTTTAAACATGATTCTGTTTTTTGCCCAATTCAAAATGTTATTCTGAGCAAGTTCAGGCGTTTTAGCCCACATCGCTTCTTGATTATGAACCGGAATCGTCAATCCTACCGTGCTGCCATACCAACCACCAAAAGGGCTTTCGTAAAATACAGGACAAGGGAAAGGATGGTTTTTGATATATTTTCCGGGGTTATGATAGTTCCGAAGCAACACAAACCAACGATAATAGTAGAGTCTGAGCATATCGTAATTATCAATGGTCAGTTGAGGCACATTTACGTCGAACCATTTGTTAAAACAATTGATGTTATCCCCAAAAACCTTATTGTTTGAGCAAGATGCTTGTGCATTTTTGATGGCATTATCAAGAGAATTGGAATCAAAAGCTACTGTAAAACGAATTGTTTTTGTTTCAAAAGGGTTTAAACTAATATGGTATTTGTCCCCTGATTTTTCTGAATTTTCAACCGCAACAAATCCTTCAATCGGCAAAACCTGACGAAGCGATCGGGGACGAGATTTGGTACTGAAAGAATATTGTGCCGAAGTACCAAGCATCTTAAATTTAGGCAACAACAAGGCTATCTCATACTCTCCGGTTGTACGATTGTCGTGTGTAAAAGTATATTCGAGCACCAATACATTGTCATCGGTAATACATTTACGTTCTTTTACGTTCAAATCGCCGGCATAAGGATACGAACCTTTTAAGGTGTCGGGCAATGCTCTGTAATAGGTTGAAATAAGTGCCGGCGTCCATTCGTTGCGGGTGGGTACAAATTTCTGAACTAACTTTTGCCCTTGTTTTGTAGCTGTTATTTGAACCTGAACTACATCCGAAAGCGTTGTTTCCACACCATAAGCCCAGTCACCGATCATCCCCATCTGAGGTTTCGCCCAAAAAGAATTTGCAATTTGTGATATTCCATATTCGGGAGTGCGACTATCGGGCTTTCCATAATCCCCGTTGTTCCATGCCACCGCCATGTGGTTCCACATCTCGCGACCAATCAGGTCGGTACGAGCAGAATTTTCAAGCAATTTGTTGACATTAATTTTACCAGTGCTGCCAGTGGCATCAAATCCATTCGCCAAGCGTTTTTTTGGTGTTTGTGCATAGAATATTGCAGCTAACATCACGAAAATGAGTAAACTAATCTTTTTTTTCATCGTATATTATTGTTTTTAAAATTGTTATAATAGAATTGGGGAATTTTCTATCGGTTTATAAAGCTCTGGGAAATAGCTTGTACTTAATATTTAACCCTTTTCGTACTAACGATTTTTTTATTGAAATCAAAAACCGTTTGAATCAAAACGTCATCTTCTTTTTGTTGGGTAAAAGAATACTTTTTCCCCATAATGGAAATATCAGTCACTTCAAATTCTTCGTCGGTAAAAGGGTTGAAATTAAAGTTTCCTTTATCATCAATTTGAATACCCAAATAATACTTCATAAACGGGTCGATCCAGCTGCTGTGGAAATAATCTACATACGGACTAAAACGTGCCCCATCGGTTGCCCGATTGTGGTCGATAGCGCAAGGCACACTTTTATCGCCGTAAGCATAATGCAAATCGGACCAACGGTTGAAGAAATCCATCCACTTTTCCTGCATTTCATTCGTGCCGTCAATCAAACTTGCCGAACCTAATGCCTCGCACATCAAGCCATTGGCATAGTGCCAGGTGGGGCCATTCCAGGCACAGGGGTAATAATGTGGCTTATCTACAGACGCAAAAGCTGGACCAACCAGAGTATTGCCTGACCAATACATGGGACAAGTTTTTGAAACGGTAGTGATCGGGTAATCGGTCCAAAACCACGAAGGATTGAAGAATTTATCGAAGCTTTTCAAATAGCTTTTTTCATTCACCATTTGGTACATAAATGGCATAAAACTGTCGTAACCGGGCGATTCCAAAGCCAAAGAATAGTCAACTGGATTTGCATCGTAAAACAAACCGGTTTTTTCGTCCCAATGTTTGGTTTTAACAGTATTGAGCATCCTGGACGCAGATTCCTGAAAATAATTTTCGTCGGTTTTATTCCCCAAAACCTGAGCCATAAGCGAACAAGCCTGACTGTTCATGATAGCAAAAGAAACTTTGTCGAGACGAATGATTGTCGTTGGCGAAGTACCATACAGTTTTTTTCCTTCCTGATCCTGGCGCCAATCCCACTTGGTATCTTTGGTAAATTCATAGAAACTGGGCTGATATTCTGCTCCCGTTGGCCAACTGGAGGTTTGAGCCGGTAAGCGGGATTTGTCTTTGTCGTAAATATCTCTTTTGGTGTACTTGCAGGTGAATTGATACACAGAATCCAGAAATGCCTTATCGGGAAAATGCAAATACAAATCCCAAATTGTTTTAGGAGTATATTGAATGTAGTTGCTCAATAGCTTTTCATTTTTCGCCCAGTTTAGGATATTATCACGAGCCATTTCGGGCGATTTTGCCCATTTAATTTCATTATTATGAACCGGAACCGTTAACCCAATAACTGATCCTGCAGCAAAAGGAGCTTCATATACCACGGAACCGGCATAAGGGTGATTCTTGATGTTCTTAGAAGGAATGTGAGAATTGCGATACACCAAAAACCAACGGTAATAGTACAGTTTTAGCATGTCGTAATTGTCGATAGTAAGTTGTGGTACATTATCGGCAAACCAGTTGTTGAATTTTTCAGCATTTTCAGCATAAGGATTACTATTAACTCTCTGTGTCTTTCCTTTTTTAATGGCATTATTCACCGAATAAGTATCAAAAGCAACTGTAAATCGGACCGTTTTGCTCTCGAACGGTTTTAAATTTAACTTCAATTTCTCGCCTGTCTTTTCAGTATTTTCCACGGCTACGAAACCTTCGATGGACAAAGGTTGATCTTCGAATTTTGGAATTGATTTGGCTGCAAAAGCGTACTGACCAGAACCAGCAAGCTTTTTAAATTTGGGGAATAACAGACTTACCTCATATTCTCCATTCGTCCGGTTATCGTGAGTAAATGTATATTCGAGTACCAATACATTATCCTCAGTAATACATTTACGTTCTTTTACATTCAAATCTCCCGCATAAGGATAAGAGCCTTTCATGCTGTCGGGTAGGGCGCGGTAATAGGTGGTTATATAGGCAGGTGTCCACTCGTTTCGGGTAGGCGTAAATTGCAGAATCAGGTCTTGTCCATGCTTACGGGAAACAATTTGGACTTTCACCGGATCGACAAGATCCGTTTCGATGCCGTAACACAAACGTCCAGACATTCCCATTTGCGGAAAACCCCACATGGCATTCGGAAGTTGTGATATACCATATTCCGGAGCGCGGGTGTCGGGAAGGGCGGCATAAACTCCTTTTCGGGGCACAGTCAAAAAGTTCCACATTTCACGACCAATTAAGTCGGCACGTGCGGAATTTTCGAGCAACTTATTTACATTCAACTTTTTTGTGCTTCCGGCGACAGTAGCAATATTTTTCTGAGAAAAGGATAGATTGCCAGTTAGGAATGCTATCAGAACTATTAAAATAGCTTTCTTTTGTTTCATGAATGATTTCATTATTAGATATAAACTGAACTTTAGTTTTTTTTTGAGCGTTGGTTCACAGGTTTATATGGAATTGTTAATCAATAGCAAATGTAAATTTAAGCATTAACATTCAATTGGTTGCAGACATCAAAATTTGCACTACTTTTCACTTTATGACCTCACCCCTAACCCCTCTCCTTAAGGAAGGGGAGCAGTAATAATTACCCCGGTTTTTCACCAGTAATGAATATGGTTATATTGTTTTAAATACATTCTGAAGTTTTATGCAAACTCTATTTAAATGCTTCTTTTACCGGTCTTCCGGTCCAAACCTGAGGGAATTTCAGGTCGAAAATCCAGGCAATGGTAGCACCAATGTCGTACATCATAATACTTTGTTGCATTTCGGGTTGTTGTTTTACGCTTTTACCCCAGAAAATCAACGGTGTTTGCATCTCGGCCATGGTTTTGGCACCATGCCCTTTGCCTATTCCCCCGTGATCGGCCATAATCATAATCAGCGTTTCGTTTTCAATGCCAGCATCTTTAACTGCCTGAATTATTTTTGCTAAATGCATGTCGTTTTTGCTCATTTGTTCATAATATTCCGGGGTGTCGAACCCAATTTTATGACCAACGGCATCAGGCTCTGAGTAGCAAGAAAACATGAAGTTGGGTTTTAAATCTTTGATTATTTGAACTGTACGATCGACAACTTCACTATCGCTAGCCATGTTCATCACTGTGTCGGTCATT
>CAIWIS010000723.1 GCA_903912795.1 uncultured Bacteroidales bacterium | reverse complement strand
TTGCTGCTGGGGTGCCCAATCGTTTGCTACTAATTTTAGCCAATCTGTATTCGGATAATCGGGATTTGTTCCAGCATAATATAGGGCAACCTCCTCTTCGGTAAACCGAACATTGAGGTCACCACTATTTATTTGCTGACCCCGTATCATTTCTGCATATTGACCCGAACTGGCCATCTTCGGTATATTAGTGCTTCCCTGATAAGAGATGTTGCTGGTAAGCGTAATTGTTGGTTTCTGAGAAGTTCCTCTTTTGGTAGTAACCAGAATTACTCCATCGCCTGCCCGGGCACCGTAAATTGCTGCTGCAGCATCTTTAAGTACCGAAATGGATTCTATTTCATTGGCATCGATATTATTAAAACTCGACTCAACACCATCAACAATAATCAGTGGCGCCCCAAAACCACGAATACTCAACGATGCTTCATCTCCACCGGGTAAACCACTTTCCTGTTTCACTATTAATCCGGGTAAGCGACCTGCCAAGGCATTGGTAGTACTTGCAATGGGAGACAATGTAAGTTCTTTGTTACTAATGGTAGCAACTGAACCTGTCAGGTTAACTCTTTTTCCGGTTCCATAACCTACCACCACTATTTCGTCGAGGGTTTTGTTATTTTCTACCAAAACAATTTTTAAATTATTTTGGGTTCCTACTTTAACTATTGCCTGCATATAACCGATATATGAAACGAAAACTGTAGATTGTTCCTCCGCTTCAATAGAAAAATTTCCATTTATATCCGTTATTGTTCCTTTTTTCGAACCGACTAGAACAATTGATGCTCCTATAATGGGGTCGCCTTTTTCATCGGTTACCAAGCCGGTAATTTTTTTTGAGGGACTAGCTGAACTTTTTGGTTCTACATTCTTCTTTTCAACCAAATACAATTTATTATTTTTGATTTCGAAGCCAAGGTTTGTGCCTGCCAGCAATTGTTTCAGCGCATCTTCTACCTCAATAGAATTTACTTTAATACTAACCCTGCGATTCAGGTCAACTAACTGTTCACTGAACACAAGCGACAAACCTGTTTGTTGTTTGATGGAGTTCAACACTTTCTCGAATGTTTCGTTTTGAAACGAAAGGGTTACTTTCTGAGCGGAAGTGTTCAATGCGAACACTGTCAGAAACAAGGAGAGCAAAATTGCTTTTGCCAATGGTCTTGTTTTCTTCATGTATGTATGATTTTAAAGTTATTAATTTCCGAAACTGTAATTAATAAACACACCACCCCGCAAAAGGTATGAGTGTGTTTTGAAAAAAAATAAAAACCTGTTGAAAATACAAGCATAAATGATGTATAATCAGCAGGTTTGAAGGAGGTAATTTTATAGTTCGTTTCAATTCATTGTAGTAATCGTATATTTACTATCGTCATTCAGCTTAAACCTTACTTTCGATACTTTCTCCAAATCATACAACACTTCGTTGAGATTAATTTTGGATGTTGAAATGCTGAAACGATAATTCAATAATGCTGAATCAGCCACATCAAATTGCACTTCGTATTGTCGTTCAAGGGTTTTAACTATATCTTTGAGTGGCGTACGGTAAAAATTCAAACTCTTAGTCCGCCAAGCCGTGTGCAAAGTCATATCAGGCGCTTCGGTGATTTTACAAACACCAGTTTTGCGGTCGTATTCGGCACTTTCTCCCACTTTCATGGGATATATTCTTTCGGACTTGTCGGCAATATTCACACTGCC
>CAIWIS010000722.1 GCA_903912795.1 uncultured Bacteroidales bacterium | reverse complement strand
CAAGTTGTACGTTTAATAATTGCACTGTAGTGTCAAATACTACAGCTGGTAGTAGTACTGTTCCTTATCGCGGTGGTGGTGTCGACATATCTTATGGTAGTATAATTTTAAATTATTGTATTGTTGCAAATAACAATAGTACATCAACTGCCCCGGAAAGAGACATTTATAGAGTTACAACTACTAATGCTCTTTTAGGCTCTGCTACCGGTCGGAATTTATTTGGTGGTACATCCACATTTAATAAATCCGGTATGACTGAAACAACCGGAAATGTAAATATAGCAGATGGTACAGATGCCGCAACAATTTTTAATACTACACTTGCCGATAATGGCGGTACAACTACTTTGCCCGGAGGTGGTTATGTAAAAACACACGCTTTGGTTAGTGGTAGCCCTGCTATTAACCCTACAGCTGCAGTTACAGGCCTACAAACAGTTGACCAAAGAGGTTTTGGCAGAGATGCAACTCCGGATATGGGTGCATGTGAGTTTAATGGTGTTAGTGCAATAAGTAATATTATATCCAATAATAAAATACAGTTACTTGTGTCAAATTCTACAATAAAAATTATTTCTGAGTTTGATTTTAGTAATGTGGCAATTTATAACGCAAAAGGAAGCATTGTTTACAATACTAATAAAGTTGTTGGCAACAATTTAGTAGTAAATGGACTTAACCCAGGACTGTATATAGTGCGTGTTGGAAACATGTATTCAAAAGCAATAGTGTATTAATAAACTTTTTTTTTAGCTTTAGGAAATGTGAATTTCCTAAAGCTAAATTTTGTAATTATAAAATCTGTAATCTAATTAAACTAACTGTTATGCATAAATTAATCGTATTCACTCTTTTTAGTGTATTGTCTTTTCTATCTGTTTTTTCTGCTGATTTTGCAGTAACAAACAACTCTGATGCCGGAGCCGGTTCGCTTCGTCAGGCAATTATCGATGCCAATACGGCAGGTGGATTTGTTCAACATTCAATAACCCCTACCGGGGTGTTGACAATCACTTTACTATCAGCCTTACCCGATGTTGATTGTAATTTAAAAATCAATGGCAGTGTGTCGGATAGTATTGTTGTAAATGCTTTTACAGGAACTACCATTATTAAGACCATTAATAATAAAAATTTAGAATTAAACTATGTAAAGCTTCAAGGGGCTATAGGAGCTTCGACTGGCGGAGCACTTAATATTTCGGGCGAAACTACACTCAACAATTGCACATTGATCAGCAATAAGGCAACTTTTGGTGCTGCTGTTTATATTTCAGCAGGCGGTACATTAACTTGTGATAATTGTACAATTAATTCAAATGTTAGTGAGAGTACAAGTTACACAGACGGTGGTGTGATTTTTTCTTCAGTAAGCACTTCTGTAAATTTAAGTAAATGTGAAGTAAAAAACAACACGGGAAGAAGATCGGCCATAGATATTAAATTGGCTACAGATGCTGCAGCAAAAGGTGGTATCAGTATTTTGAATATAACAAACTCAGTAATATCAAATAATATTATAACTTATATTCCAAAAACTGGTGGTGGTTTTACATCTCCAGCACCCTTTGTAAATGCCGGAGGGGGAATAGGAGCAGCTGCAATTGTTACAATCACAAATTCTGAAATTTCGAATAATTCAGCTCCAAAGGGTGGTGGTATTGCACTACATTACGGAACTACCGGTACTGCTTCTGCTTTCCGTTCAAAATTAACAATGAATAACTGCCTTGTTTCGGGTAACACTGCTACTGGGCTGGATGGTGGTGCTGTTGGTGGTGGTATTTTAATCAGGGGTGCTAGCTCACTTATTACTAATGATTGTTTAATTAATAATACGACAATTTCAAACAATACTTGTGCTGCGCTTAACTCAACTGTATTGAGTAGTAGTGGTGGCGGTCTGAATATTGGTTCAGGAGGTGGTACGGCTTT
>CAIWIS010000721.1 GCA_903912795.1 uncultured Bacteroidales bacterium | reverse complement strand
TGATTTCGTTCAGCACATAATTTTTAAGTATGGTAAACAGCAGATTCTTTATCCCCGTTTTATAATCGAAGGTTTCGCGCCCTTCCCACAAACGCATAAAAGTGTGTTGCACCGCATCCTCTGCATTACTTTCGGACATTAAATACCGACAAGCCAACACATACAAATACCGGTGATAGGTATCGAAAACAGCCGAAAAGGCTTTCTCGTTTCCATCCCGTAACTGCATAAGCACTTCGTAGTCGATATGTATGTGATTTTTTGGCATGTATCAAATTTGAAAGTGCAAACTTACTATATTTTTTCAGATTTTCAATGGTTTGATTAAAATCCTTGCTTTCTATTCATCTCCTATTCTCCTCCCTACCATTACCGTATCATATTATCCAATATCCCATAGATATCCCATATATATCCCTATCATATCTCATATTTATCCCATACTAAATTGCTAAGAAATATCATAGTGTTATTATAGTTATATTCAAAATTTATTTATCTTTGTATAAATAATATGCTACGGCAATGGTGCGAATATGCACCGAATATGTCAAATGCGAAATTAAACGGATTAGAATTTCTAATTTCTAACTTTATATGAATGGCACGAGTAAAAAACTTTATGCAAATGACCGGCTCTATGGCTATGGTGAGTATGTACACCCTGCAAGGTCACGATCAGGTAATTATCAGAACAAAGGGAGGTCCGAATAAATACCAGATTAAAACAAAACCACAGTTCGAACAAGTACGTCGCAATAATGCTGAATGGAAAGGCTGTACGAGAATGGGACGCCAAATCAGGGGATCGTTTCGGGTAATGAACTCGCTCGAAGATTATCCGGTATCGGGTGCGCTGAATGCCATTTGCAAACAGATACAGAAAATGGATACCGAAAGCGAGCATGGAAAACGGGCGTTATTGCTTTCGAAAAACAAGGAAATGCTGTTGGGTTTTTCGTTTAGCCGCAAGCAGGTGCTCGAAAGTGTGCTTCGTGTACCTATCGAATCCGCTATAGACCGTGCATCGGACAAAGCTCAAATAACCATACCGGCTATAAATACCGCTTTGTATCTCTATAATTTTCAAAAATTACCCTATTTCCGTATTAAAGCCTGTTTGAGCGGAGTGCGCGATATGCAATTTCACGATTATGAACATAGATTTGGTGCTTTAAACTATTACGTAAGAGAAAAAGGTATTTACGAAAGCGAATGGTTACCAGCCAGCGGAACGCAACCTGCCATGCAAATCTTACTGGAATATCCAATTGAAAAAGAAAACACCGCCTCCGAAAAAAAAATCACCGACGATATAACGTTGATACTCACTTTGGGCATTGAATTTGGTAAGATAGGATACGGCAATATTACCGAGCCAGTAAAATATGCCGGTGCGGGAAAAGTAATACGGGTGGGGTGAAAAAAGAGCTTGTTATTTAATTTTTCTTATTCATCTTCCCCTTCTTCCACCGTCTCCTCCGTCTTGCGGAAAGATGAAGGCGAAACTCCAAACTGCTCTTTGAAGCATTTGGCAAAATACTTGGGTGAGCTAAAGCCGAGCATGTAGGTAATGTCCGAAATGTTGTATTCGGGATTGTTGGTGAGCATGGCGGCGGCTTTTTTGAGTTTTACGGTTATAATAAAATCATTGGGTGTTTGTCCTGTTATTCCTTTAATTTTGCTGAATAGTTTGGTACGTCCCATGGCCATCTCGCTGGCAAAAAGTGGTACATCGAATTCGCTGTTATCGATGTATTTTTCGATAATGAGTTGGGCTTTTTCCAAAAACTCGCGGTCCAGATTGTTGGTGGCAATCAGGCGTGGCGAAAAGTCGGTTTGTTTGCTAAAGTGCTCTTGCAACAACTTACGGCCATTCACCAAATTATTACACCTGGTTATTAATGTTTTGATATTGAATGGCTTGGTCACATAGTCGTCGGCACCCAAACGTAGTCCTTCAATGTTATGTTCCACAGCTGTTTGCGCTGTAAGCAGCACTACCGGAATATGGCAAACCGTGAAATTGTTTTTAATTTTCGTACACATTTCGGTACCCGACATGCGGGGCATCATTACGTCGCTCAGCACGATAGATGGTTGATGTTCAATGGTCATTGCAAGCCCTTCTTCGCCATCGGCAGCCGTATAAATTTTATAAATTGGCTCAAAAACAGATTTCAACATTTCGCGCAATTCATCATTATCTTCCACAATCAGCATAGAGTAATGCGGCTCGTTGTTTTCGGTTTGCTGATTGATAACTTCCTGCATAAATTCTTCGTCAATTTCGTTCAGCTGTTGCACGCAGTTTGTGTCAATATCTTCCACTTCCACAATATCTTCTTCGTTGAAATGTGCTGAACCTTTCTTTAATGTTACAGCAAAACGGCTTCCAACTTGTGGCTGACTTTCAACAGTTATTTCGGCATTGTGTAGTTCTAAAATATTTTTTGTAAGCGCCAACCCGATTCCTGTTCCCGGCACCATATTGCTTGTTTGCAAGCCATTTTCGGCCTGATAAAAGCGGTCGAAAATCTTATCCACGGCTTCGGCACTTATGCCCACACCACTATCAAGTATCGACACAAACACTGCATTTTCCGATTGCTCGATTTGTAAACTGATAGAGCCATTTTTGGATGTATATTTGAATGCATTGGATATCAGGTTATAAAACACCTTTTGCATTTGTGAGGCATCGAACCACAGCGGAAGTTCGCTTTCTTTACATTCGAAATTAAACTTAATCTCGCGATAATTAGCGTATTCGGCAAACGACAAATACACTTCGTACAAAAACTTCACAAAATCGTGCTGGCTCACTTTTAGTTGCAAATGTCCTTGTTCACTTTTGCGGAATTCGAGCAGTTCGTTTATTAAACTCTGCATATTCAGCGTGTTACGTTTAACGCTCAAAATACGGTTGTACACAGCTGGTTGTATATTATGCATTTGCAACAACATGTCCACTTGCCCTTTAATAAGCGTAAGCGGTGTACGGAACTCGTGCGAAATATTGGTAAAAAAACGCAGTTTCGACTGATTTACTTCCTCAATATGTTCTTTTTCTTTCTTTTCGTACGACAGCGAAGTTTCGAGCAATAAGCGCGAACGGCTAAAATTAATATACCACCTTACAATTAAAACAACCAGCAATGCATATACCAAAAACGCATACCAGGCAAAATAAAACGGTGGATAAACCCGAATATTTAAATCGGTCGACGTGAGAATTTGCTTATCAACTGGCGAAAGAGCCTGCACCACCAATTTGTATTTTCCCGAACCAAGATTCATGAAATTAAGCTTCGAAATACCCTGCGGCAATTCTGTCCAGGCATCCGAAAAACCCTCCAGTCGATACCTGTAAACCGGCTGATTGGCAGGTATATAATTGTTCGATGCAAACTCAATGGTCAACATGGTTTGTTTATGATTCAGCTCCACAAGCTTGGTGTATGCCAATGATTTTTCAAGAATTCCGGCTTCGTCGTTGGGTTGCACCAATTTATTATTAATCCACAAATTCACCAGATTTAGATTGAACAAACGATGTGGTATGGATAAGTTTTCTTCGTTAAACGACACCATCCCGTTCATTCCGGTCAGATAAATTTCGCCTTTACGTGTTAAACACTGCCCGCCACTGTAAAGTGAGTTCAAGGGCAGTCCGTTTTCGGCACTGAAATTATGAATTTTATTATTTTCAACATCGAGCATGCTAAAGCCTTTGGTGGTTGAAATAATCAGATACCCAAAACGGGATTCAAGCATATTACTAATAAAATCGTTGATTAAACCTTCGTGTTTTTGATCATAACGTCGGAATGAATCTGAGTCAGAAAGATACAAGTTCAAACCGCCACCGCTGGTTCCTATCCAAACCCGACCTTTGCTATCGACCATTATTTTAGAGGCATTATTATAACTCAAGCTACCCGGATTATTTGCATCAAAATGATAGGTGTCAATTTTTTGGCTTTTCAGGTTGTATTTGTAAACACCATTGCTGCCCGCAACCCACATATTGCCCACTTTATCCATCTTTACATCCTGAATGTAATTAATCAATTTATGTAACTTTTCGGAAAACAAGCTGTATTTTTTCGTTATTCTATCAAACAAGAACAAACCTCCATGCGTGCCAACTACCAGATTATTGCCGTATGGTATAATGGAACTCAAAATATCAGTTTGTGTCCATTCGGGTTTAAT
This sequence comes from uncultured Bacteroidales bacterium, assembly GCA_903912795.1. Taxonomy (GTDB): domain Bacteria; phylum Bacteroidota; class Bacteroidia; order Bacteroidales; family Paludibacteraceae; genus Paludibacter. The sequence continues at coordinate 589 of CAIWIS010000721.1, read as the reverse complement.
TTTGTTGTATGGAGTAAAAAGACCGGTTTTAGTATTTAACACACTCACACCGCCTAAATGTGTAGCAAGCCATAGTTGACTGTATTGGTGGTCGTAGTAGGCTGCTTTAATGTTTTCGGACGTTAATCCGTTGGTAGTATTATAAATTTTATACGAAAAGTTTTTTGTGTCGTAATAAATCAAACCACTCCCTTCGGAACAAAGGTAAAGATTCTCTTTTTCATCTTCCACAATGCTGCTAATAATAGGGAAAGGCTTGTTGCGGAAAACGCCATCCTGCAAAGTGTGTTGCGTGTAAAAATTAATGTCGGGATTAAAATAATTAATACCTCCAAAATAGGTTCCAACCCATATAGTGCCCTGATTATCTTTGAGTAATGCCCAAACCGATTCGTTCGAAAGTTGACGGTTGTTTTGCCCTTCCGAACTGTAATGTTTGAATTGATTCGTTCCTGCAACCAGACAGTCGAGCCCTTTTTTTGTACCTATCCATATCGAACCGTTATTGTCTTCGCACACCACGCGCACAAAATTCGACGAAACCGAACTTTCGGGATTTTTTGGATTGTAAGTATAGTTTGTAAATGTG
>CAIWIS010000720.1 GCA_903912795.1 uncultured Bacteroidales bacterium | reverse complement strand
CGTAATATGGCCAAATACGTACAGTCATTTTGTTTTGACTTATGTTAACTTGCTAATTATAAGCATATAGAATGTGTTGGATATTTGATACCTAAAATAAAATAAATAATGTACAGTCAAATTGAAGCTTACTATATACATTTGTAACCTGAAAACCAAAATAAATATCAAATTTATGATGAGGATTTTTTTATTGACCACAATTGCTTTTTTATTTTTGAATTGCAGCACCGAAAAGAGTGTATTTATAACTAAAAATTTTAGTTTCGCTCAGGAGCAAACACTTAGAATGCTTTCGGCAGTAAATAACCAGGCTTTATACCCCAGAACATCAGCCAAAGATGGCTCTTTAAAGTTAACCGACATGTACGATTGGACAAGTGGTTTTTTTGCCGGTAACCTTTGGTATCTCTACGAATATACTCAAGACGAAAATTGGAAACAAAATGCCATACGTTGGACTCAATCATTGGAGCCTTTAAAAACATTTAAAGACCATCACGATCTAGGATTTATGATGTATTGTTCTTATGGTAATGCTTACCGCTTAACAAAAAACACAGCTTACAAAGACATTTTAATTGAGTCAGCTAAGTCCTTATCAACACGTTTCGACCCCAAAACAGGTTGTATAAAGTCGTGGAATTACCGCAAATCGTGGGATGGAAAACGCGAGTGGTTTTATCCGGTAATAATCGACAATATGATGAACCTCGAGTTGCTTTTTTTTGCATACAAAGAAACCGGTGATCCTAAATTTCGTGATATTGCCATTACACATGCAGAAACAACACTCAAAAATCATTTTCGCAACGATTTTAGCACATATCATGTGGTGAATTACGATACAATAACCGGTGCATTTCAGGATAGAGGAACTTCGCAAGGCTATACCGATGCTTCTACATGGGCGCGTGGGCAGGCTTGGGCTATTTACGGATATACTATGGTTTATCGCGAAACTCAAAATCCCAAATTTTTGAATGCAGCAATTTCAGCTGCCGACTTTTACCTCGAAAATAAAAATTTACCCGAAGATAAAATTCCTTATTGGGATTTTGATGTAGAAGACAAAAACATGCCACCTGATTGGATAAACAAAAATAATTTATCCTTATTAAAACGCGATGCATCGGCTGCTGCTATTACATCGTCGGCTTTGTTCGAGCTGAGTGAATATGCACAATATAAAAAACAGCATTACCAACAGGCAGCCAAGACAATCCTATTTAATCTTTCTAAATTTTATACTGCCGAATCGGGCACAAACAATAATTTTTTAATAAAACATTGTGTAGGTAGTTTCCCACATAACGAAGAAATTGATGTGCCGCTTGTTTATGCCGATTATTATTTTCTGGAAGCATTAACTCGTTATAAAAACTCGGAGTGCAAGTAAAAATAAATTAGTATAAATAGTATATTCTATTTTAAAAAATAACATACTTTTGTGTTGTCGTAATTTACTTATAGAATACGGTATACAAACACAGTTATTTATTTTATTTAAAAACAATATCAATGAAATCTGCTCATAACATTACTCTTAATTCAATGAAAATATTTTTATCATTAATCGTTGTTTTTGTTCTATTTTTAAATACAAATACAATTGCTCAAACATACGATTACAGTGCATTGATAAAGCGCATACAAACGGATGTGTATACCGGCATTAAAGATGTGGGCGTAATGGATGCTTGGGTTAGCTCACAAAACACCAACGGGAGCTGGGCCGATTTGAAATACGGAACACTCACCACCGCCACGGGTTCGAACATAACGGATAATCACGTTTTGCGATTGTGGAACTTAGCTGCTGTTTGCTCAAAAGTTGGTCATACCAAATACAACAATGCTGCTTATAAGGACGCTGTAAAACGCGGGTTGGAGTATTGGTACAACTCCAAAACCGTTGACCCGAACTGGTGGTATAATAAAATTTATTTCCCGCAAACTCTTGGCGAAATTCTGATGTATATGCGCGAGTTCGATGGTTTTATTTCAAAAGTTACATCCGCCGGAATTGATGAACCGGAAATTCTCACACTTTTTCAGCCTCAAACAATAAACGACATAACCATAAATGGAACGGGTGCTAACGCCATTGATATAGGTTTGCACTACGTGTATCGTGGCATTTTAACGCAGAATAGCTCGTTGCTCGAAAGTACACGCAATCGGTTGGAACTTTTATTGACTGAGAATATTCAGGACGACCTTGTTTTTCACGACCACGGACCACAAATTCAAATATCGAGTTATGGTTGGGTTTTTGCAAACGGTGTTGTTGAGTTGGCTTCGTATTTGGTGGGAACTCCGGCGGCATTCAATTTGTCGAGTGAAAATTTTGCCAAAGTAGTTAGTTTTATCCGCGAAACGCAGATTTCATCTGTTCGTGGCTCGTCGTGGGATTTCAGCGTTATGGGTAGAGCAATAAGCCGAAATAATGCTATGAATGCGGGTATGAATTATTTGCAAAAAATGGCCGACCTGATTGACCCTGCCAACGCCACAACTTATCTGGATGCCCTTAATCGCCTAAAAGGAAATAAAACTGCGGATTATAATGTACGGGAATTTAACAAGCATTACTGGTCGTCGGATTACACACAACATTCGCGAAAGGGCTATCTTTTTGCTGTTCGCAATGTGTCCACTCGCACTGTTGAAGCAGAAACGGGCAATGATGAAAACCTGAAAGCGAACTACTTTTCGCACGGAGCCACTTTTATTTCGGTGGATGGTAATGAGTATAAAAACATAATGCCCTATTGGGACTGGAGCATGATACCCGGAACCACGTTTCCGAACACAACCTTATTTCCATCTCGCACAGCCTGGGGTGTTAATTTTGGGAAAACTGCTTTTGTAGGTGGCGTTTCGGATGGTGTAAACGGAGCATCGGTGCTCGATATGAGTTATAAAACTACGAAAGCTAAAAAAAGCTGGTTCTTTTTCGACAACGAAATAGTTTGTCTGGGAGCAGGAATTACCGACAATGGCGGACTAAATGTACGCACCACCGTAAATCAGGCAAAAATGGAAACGCCTTCCTATTCGGTTGATAAAGGTGGAAGTACGGAACGTATGCAAACGGTGAGTTCAACGACCTATTCGAATACCAATTTGGCATATTTGCGCAATGGCAAAGTGGCTTATTTCTTTCCTAATCAGGGAAATGTAAAATACAACATGAAATCGCAAAGCGGAGCATGGCGTGATATTAATCTCGATGGTTCAGCTACTATTGAATCGGGCTATGTGTTTTCGTTGTGGTTCGACCATGGTGTAAACCCGACAAATGCATCGTACAGTTATATCGTTGTTCCGGGAATTGATACGCCCGAAAAAGCTGCAGCTTATGACGCAACAGCCATCGAAATCATAAGCAACACATCAGACATACAAGCTGTTCTAAATAAAAAAATCAATAATCTGCAAATTATATTTCACAAAGCAGGCACACTCTCTTACGGCGATTTGTCGGTAACTGTTAATCAGCCTTGTGCATTTATGTTGAAAGCAGGCTCCTTCGTAACTGTGTCCGACCCTGCACAGGCAAATTCTTTGATTTCAGTTTCGATTGTAAGCAAAGGTATTGAATATAAAAAGTTTATCTCTTTAAATACAACAACGGGCATGACAGGAACTTCGGTAACGACAGATTTTCAGATACCAACTGGAAGTATTGGAATTACTGAATTAAAAGGGATTAAAATATGGACTGATACAAGTGCAGTGGCAATGCAGGGAATTCATATTTCGTCCGATTTGTCGAAATCATTGCATTACGAAATCCACAACCTGAACGGACAACTTTTCGAAAGTAATGTATTCGAAGGGCAAAAAACAGTTTCTACACAATCATTTCCCAGCGGCATCTATTTGGTTTCGGTGTCCGATGGTAATCGAAAATACAACCAAAGAATAATAAAGCGTTGATAAATATATTATTAACAGATATTTATTTCGCATAAATACAGTTCGTTTTTTAAATCTAATAATAAAATGACTCAAAAAAAATTAGTTGCACAAGTTCGCGTTTGTGTACTTCTGCTTAGTGTTTTTTTAATACATGCGGCAAGTGCCTGGGGACAAAAAACAAATCTACCAGTATCGGGAATTGTAACCGATGAAAAAGGGGAGACCCTTATCGGAGTAAGTGTTATGGTAAAAGGTACAACTATCGGTACTGTAACCAACATGGATGGCTTTTTCAGCATTAAACCAAATTCGGTACAGGATAAACTGGTGTTTTCGTACGTTGGTTATATGCAATTGGAACTTCCCGTTACCATTGAACAACCCATGAAAGTGGTTATAAAAGAGAATGTCAAAGCTCTTTCGGAAGTGGTGGTTGTTGGTTATGGAACACAAAACAAAGCCACTGTTACAGGTTCGATAAGTACCATCAGCAATAAGGAAATTCTACGCGTTCCGACTTCCAATTTAAGTACAGCTATTACGGGTAAACTTCCGGGTGTAGTTACCATACAGTCTTCAGGTCGTCCGGGCGAAGATGCAGCTTCTGTTTTTATTCGCGGTCAGTCTACTTGGGTGAATACCAATCCGTTGATTATTGTGGATGGTGTGGAGCGCGAAAGTTTTTCGCAAATCGACCCGAATGAAGTGGAATCTATTTCGGTACTTAAAGATGCTTCCTCCACAGCAGTATACGGTGTGAGAGGTGCAAATGGAGTAATTTTGATTACCACCAAGCGGGGTGTTGAAGGAAAACCTGCCATTAGCTTATCAACCAATTTTGGGGTTCAACAACCTGTAAATGTACCACAGTTTTTGGGTTCGTATGACCATTTGGTGCTTCGCAAAGTGGCAACACTCAACGATGGCAAAAATCCGAATATTGATCCCTTTCTTTCGGATGCAGCGCTCGAAGGATTTCGTTTGGGCGAAGACGCTTACCGCTATCCGAATGTAAACTGGTACAACGAGGTAGTAAAACCCGTTTCGCTTCAGCAAAAATACAATCTGAATGTTTCGGGTGGAACTAAGAGCATAAAATACTTTATTTCATTGGGTTATCTCGACCAGGGTGGTATGTTTAAATATACCGATACGCACAACCGCTATAGTTCGGATACTTATTACCGACAATTTAGTTTCCGTTCTAATTTTGATTTAAATATCAATAAATTTCAGACATTGAGTGCCAATATCAGTGGACGAACAGGCGAGAAAAACGGTTTTCCGGATGTAACAAACATTATGCAAACCATTATTGCCAAAGTACCTTACGCATCACCCATTTTCAACCCTGATGGAACGTATGCTGCTGCTTTGGGACAAAATAGTCCGGTGGTGAAAATTGCAAGCAGCGGTTACGACAATACACGCACCAATACTTACGACATTGTTGGTATACTCAAAAACGACCTGAGTTTTATCACCAAAGGTCTTTCGTTCGATTTGAATTTGTCGTTCAACAGTTCGGTTGGCTCACTGAAAAGCTACCGCGAACAGCCTGATACTTATTACTTTAATCCAAATACCGAAAAGTACGACCAAACGCTGGAAGCTTCGCCATTTAAATATTCAGGTGAATCGACTACGGCGGCTTACAAACGCATCGGTATTCAGTTGAAATTAAATCATGCTCGTACTTTTGGCAAATCAAAAATAAATTCGACGGTAGTTTATAACCAGCAAAACGACCAGTACACCACAGCAAAACCCTTTGTGTTAAAAGGTTATGCAGCACGTTTCGAATACGATTATGCTCGTAAATATTTAGCCGAAATAAATTTGGGATACAATGGTTCCGAGAATTTTGCTCCCGGACATCAATACGGCTTTTTCCCTGCATTCTCGGGTGGTTATGTTCTTACCGAAGAGCCTTTTATGAAAGACATTCAAAAAGTTGTATCATTCCTTAAACTTAGAGGCTCCATTGGTTTGGTCGGTAACGATAAAATTGGCGGCAGTCGATTTTTGTGGCAGGGCATGTACAATCAGGTGGCAGGCGTAAATCCGAATTTGCAGTTTTTTGGCTTTGGAACTACCAACCCAACCAGTTTGGGTGGAATTTACGAATCGCGCAGCGAAAACCTCTTGCTGACATGGGAAACGGCTACCAAACGCAACATAGGTGCTGATATTCGGTTCTTTAAAAACAATTTGCTGGATGTAACGCTCGATTTTTTCAACGAAGACCGAACCGATATTTTGATGCAGGCACGTTCGTTGCTCAACACCACCGGTATTTCGTCGCCACAATACAATATTGGCGAAGTGAATAACTGGGGCTACGAAATTGAAGTGGCGCACCGCAACAAAATTGGCGAGATAGGT
>CAIWIS010000719.1 GCA_903912795.1 uncultured Bacteroidales bacterium | reverse complement strand
TGGAAAATCTTTCTGTACAATTTTATGGTAATCCGGATGGAGATAATGACAGACGAATTCGTCAGATGGAATATGTTCAGTATGAGTTTGTTCGTTTAGGTTTGGAAGGAAGTCGCCGTCGTAAGTTATACTCAAGCGGAATTCAATTCTGGATGTATAACGATTGCTGGCCGGCGCTGGGTTGGAGCTTAATTGATTATTGGGGAGGCCGAAAAGCCGGATGGTATGGCTTTGCAGCTGGCTCACGTCCGGTGATTGCCGCTTCCGAACAAACTGATAAAACAGTTAACTGGTGGATAAGCAACGATTTATTGGAGGATGTAGATGCCAAAGTTCGTATTTTTATACAGCCGGTTGCAGGAAAAGCATTCGATATTAAGAACTTAAACATAAAACTAAAAGCCAACGAAAGCACAAAAATTATTGAACAGGATTTGGCCGAACTCAAGTCGAAATTATCCAATAATGCTATTTTGGTTTGCGAAGTGGAAACTGCTAAAGGTACAACTGACAGAAGCTACTGGACACCTGCGCGTCCACAAGATGTAAAGTATGAGCCTGTAAGCCTGAAAGTTAGTCAGAAACAAACTTACGATAGTGGTTCTATTACTGTTTCGGCGGACAAATGGGCGCGTGTTTTAACACTCGAAGGCGATGTTGAATTTGAAGACAATTATTTTGAATTATTACCCGGCGAAACCCGTGTAATTAAATGGAAAGCTAAAACTATACCTTTTAATGAAGACATAAAAGTAAGTTGCTGGAATCAGGCAAAATGAAAAAACTGACATACACCTGTTATTCGTTGCTTGTGTTAACGCCTTTTTATGGTGTTAATGCAAGTAAACGAATGGTGTCTAAAACCGACTCACCCAATATTGTGCTCATTATGACCGACGATCAGGGCTGGGGCGATGTGCAGGCCAATGGAAACGAACTAATACAAACGCCTGTACTGAATTCCCTTTACCGCGAATCGGCATTATTCGAACGGTTTTATGCAACTCCCCTAAGTGCTACAACACGGGCATCGCTGCTTACCGGCAGGTATCATTTGCGAACGGGCAGTGTTTTTGTACAAAATGGGCTTGAGAATATGAATCCGGAAGAAACAACGCTTGCTGAGATTCTGAAGAAAATGGGTTATGCTACCGGCTGTTTCGGTAAATGGCATAACGGGGCATATTTCCCATATTCTCCTAACGGGCAGGGTTTCGACGAATTTCTGGGATTTACATCGGGGCACTGGGCAAATTATTTCAATCCGGAATTGCAACGAAACGAAAAACAAACTCAGGGTAAAGGTTATATTACCGACATTTTTACGGATGCCGCCCTACAGTTTATCGAGTCAAATAAAAATCGTCCGTTTTTTTGTTATGTTCCCTATAACGCGCCTCATTCGCCTTATCAAGTACCTGATAAATACTTCGATAAGTATGATAAATCATTATCAATTCAAAATAGCAAAGATAGGGCAGTTGTAGCATCAGTATACGGAATGATTGAGAATGTCGACGACAATATA
>CAIWIS010000718.1 GCA_903912795.1 uncultured Bacteroidales bacterium | reverse complement strand
GGTTTGGTATTGCAAAACGATACGCAGACAGCTATTAAAGTTACTATCGACGACAATAAGCACTCTTTTGTGTATAATATTCCAGCTAAAAGTTTGGTCTCGGCACGCTGGAAGAAGTAGTAATAAAATACAATAACTTTACAAAATAATAGATAAACGGCGCGTTTTATAAAATATCAAAAGTAAAATGATTTTATTTGATTTGAAACTGAACATGATTCAATCAAATTTGTTCTTAATAAAACTTTGTATGTATTTCAATTTTATTTTGTCAAAATTGAAATACTCAAAGTTTGAACTTTAAATCAACAAAAATTCATTTTATGAGTAACGACAAAGAAAAATCAATCTATTATCCATCCCAAGAAGTAGTAGATCAGGCTAACGTAAAAGAATACGATGCTTTATATCAATATTCTATTGAAAACCGGGAAAAATTTTGGGCTGAACAAGCCGAAAAACTTTCATGGTTCAAGAAATGGGATAAAGTTCTTGATGATTCAAACCCTCCTTTCTATAAATGGTTTAGTGGTGCTAAAACAAATATTGTTTTTAATGCCATTGACCGACATCAACACACCGAAGTTCGCAACAAAATAGCACTTATCTGGGAAGGTGAACCCGGAGAGGTTCGTACTTTTTCGTATCATGCTCTGAACAGAGAAGTTTGTCAATTTGCCAATATTCTGAAAAGCATGGGCGTCAAAAAAGGTGATGTTGTAACCATTTACATGCCTCAATTACCCGAACAGATTTTTGCCATGCTTGCTTGTGCTAAAATTGGCGCTGTACACAGTGTAGTTTACGGAGGATTTAGCCACGAAGCGTTAGCCGATAGAATTAACGATGCTAACAGCCGTGTTGTAATAACAGCCGATGGTGGATACAGACGCGGTAAAGTGGTTGAAATGAAATCGATAGTAAACAAAGCCATGGAACTTTCGCCTACTATGGAGATCTGTATAACTGTAAAAAGAACAAACACAGAAGTTTACATGGAAAATGGTCGCGATTATTGGTATCAAGACCTTGTGGCATTACCCATTGCCTCTACCAAATGCGAAACCGAGGTAATGGAGTCTGACGATATGTTGTTTTTACTATACACTTCCGGCTCTACTGGCCGACCAAAAGCTATGATGCACACACATGGTGGATATAGCGTTTATACTGCTACCACACACCGCTTGGTTTTTGATATAAAACCAGACGATAGGTATTGGTGTGCAGCCGATCCAGGATGGATTACCGGACATAGTTACATTGTGTACGGACCATTGATGAATGGCGCAACTATAATCATGTACGAAGGAGCTCCAACTTACCCATATCCTGATAGATGGTGGAAAATGGTGGAAAAATATGGGATTAATATTTTATATACTTCACCTACAGCTATACGCGGATTAATGCGTTTCGGCGATTCTTGGCCAAACCGAAACGATTTAAGTTCGCTGCGACTGCTTGGTTCAGTTGGCGAGCCAATTAATCCGGAAGCATGGAAGTGGTATCACGAAGTAATTGGTAACAGCAAATGCCCGATTATGGACACTTGGTGGCAAACCGAAACCGGTGGATTTATGATTACCCCATTACCTATAACACCTTTAAAGCCCGGTTCAGGAACAAAACCATTTTTCGGAAACGAAATATCGGTTGTAGACGATGACGGAAATGATGTAAAAGCAAACGAAGAAGGTACGTTAGTTATTAAATCGCCATGGCCGGGAATGACAGCAGGTATTTTTAAATCGCCTGAACGTTTCTTAGAAATCTATTGGGAAAAATACAAAAAACAAGGCTGGTATTTGACTGGAGATTCGGCTAAAAAAGACGAAGATGGCTATTTTTGGATAATTGGTCGAACTGACGATGTAATTAAAGTAAGTGGTTACCGTCTGGGAAGTGCTGAAATTGAAAGTGTAATGATAAGTCACCCTGCAATAGCCGAATCTGCAGCCGTTGCCTTACCGCATCCAGTAAAAGGTAATTGTATTCATATTTTTGCAATTCTCAGAATTGGATATGAAGTTAAG
>CAIWIS010000717.1 GCA_903912795.1 uncultured Bacteroidales bacterium | reverse complement strand
TGGATAAATTGCTTCCTGGTTATTTTGTGAGTGCTATGGATGCTTTTGTGGCTATGGCCGATTCTGTTGTGGCTGATATCAAACAATTTGATAAAACCAACAAGCCTATTGTAGTTTCGCCACACCCTATTTACGACCACTACGGCAATCAGCTCGAAAAAGCGAATGCTGCCATGCGACTTGGATTGCACGAAAAAATTTCTTATATCCTGTTCTTTGGATTTATACGTGAGTATAAAGGATTGGATTTATTGCTCGAAGCGTTTGCTGATAAGCGTTTGCGCGAGTTTCCACTAAAATTAATTGTGGCAGGTGAGTTTTACGAAGACCCTGAGCCATATTTGCATTTGATTGCAAAATTAAAATTGGAAAGTCATGTAGAGCTACGTACACTTTTTATTCCGGATAGCGAAGTGCGTAATTATTTTAGTATTGCCGATATGGTGGCGCAACCCTACCGCTCAGCTACTCAAAGTGGTGTGAGTCAAATTGCGTATCATTTCGAAAAACCTATGTTAGTTACCAATGTTGGAGGACTGGCCGAGATAGTGCCGCATGGCAAAGTGGGATATGTGGTTGATGTAGAACCTATTTCGATTGCAAATGCTTTGTTCGATTTTTTTACCAACAAGCGATCCGAAGAGTTTATTGCAAATATTAAAATTGAAAAACAAAAATACGCTTGGTCAAAAATGACAGCGGCAATTAATACATTAAATTTATAGTTATTAGGCTGCGCGATATTGATAGATATTAGCTCCGCGATATTGATAGATATTAGGCTGCGCCGTTATTGATTGTTATTAGCTACGCGAAGCTAATTAACGTGCGAAGCACTAATAACGCGAAGCTAATAACGCCCGCAGGGCAAATAACACGAAGTAAATAACGTGCGAAGCACAAATAACAGCGAAGCTAAATAACGTGCGAAGCACTAAATAACAGCGTAGCTAAATAACGCCCGCAGGGCTAAATAACAAAAAAAGAATGGCAAACGAAATAGTAGAAACCCCCCTAATGAAGCAATATTTCGAAATCAAGGCGAAACACCCTGATGCGATATTGCTTTTCCGTTGTGGTGATTTTTACGAAACTTTCTCAACCGATGCTATTGAAGCGTCAGAAATTTTAGGAATTACACTAACTCGCCGTGCGAATGGGTCGGCTCGAACAGTTGAGTTGGCTGGTTTTCCGCATCATGCGCTGGATACTTATTTACCTAAATTGGTTCGTGCAGGTAAGCGCGTGGCTATTTGCGATCAGCTCGAAGATCCCAAACTGACCAAAAAGTTGGTGAAACGTGGTGTAACCGAGTTGGTTACGCCAGGAGTTTCGTATAGCGATACTACGCTAAATCACAAGGAGAATAATTTTTTGGCAAGTGTATATCTCAATAAAACACGTGTTGGTGTTGCATTTTTGGATATTTCAACGGGTGAGTTTTTGGTGGCCGAAGGAACAAGCGAGTATGTTGACAAATTGCTCAATAGTTTCAGTCCAAAAGAAGTACTTTTTGATCGTTCCAAGCGCAAAGATTTTGAAAGTCAGTTCGGTACCAAATTTTTTACATATGCATTGGAAGATTGGGCTTACACACCCGAGTCGGCCAACGAACGCCTGCTGAAACACTTCGAAACAAAAAATCTCAAAGGTTTTGGTGTTGATAATCTTACTAATGGTATTGTTGCAGCTGGTTCTATACTTCATTATTTAGATTTAACGCACCACCAGCAAACAGGTCATATTACACAATTGGCTCGTATTGAAGAAGATCGCTATGTGTGGCTCGATCGATTTACGGTACGCAATTTGGAACTTTATGGTTCTATAAACGAAGGCGCTAAAACTTTGGTCGATATTTTGGATAAAACCATTAGTCCCATGGGTGCTCGCTTGCTCAAACGTTGGATTGCTTTTCCACTCAAAGATGTTAAGCCAATAAATGAACGTCTTAGTGTAGTAGAGTTTTTCTTTAAAAATCCAGCTCTGAAAGAAATTTTGGAACAAAATATAGCTTTAATTGGCGACCTTGAGCGTATTATCTCAAAAGTAGCTGTTGGCCGCATTAATCCGCGCGAAGTAGTACAGCTCAAAGTGGCACTCAAAGCCATTGAACCAATAAAATACGCCTGTGCCGAAACGGATAATGTAACTCTTCAAAAAATTGCCGACCAGCTAAATGCTTGCCATATTATTTCGGAAAAAATTGAAAAAGAAGTAAATAACGACCCGCCCATTTTGTTGCATCGTGGCGGCATACTGCGTTACGGTATTGACCCTGACTTGGATGAGTTGCGCACCTTAGCACATTCGGGAAAAGAGTATTTACAACGCGTTCAGGAACGCGAAAGTGAAGCTACAGGCATTCCAAGTCTAAAAATTCACTTTAATAATGTGTTTGGATATTATATCGAAGTTAGGAATACACACAAAGACAAAGTACCCGAAACCTGGATACGCAAGCAAACACTCGTTAATGCCGAACGTTATATTACGCAAGAACTCAAGGAATACGAAGAAAAAATTCTGGGTGCCGAAGAAAAAATTCTGGCTATAGAAACACGCCTTTTCAACGAATTGGTGATTGCGCTGAGCGACTATATTACAGCTATTCAATTAAATTCGAACTTAATAGCTCAGCTCGATTGTTTGTTGTCGTTTACCAAAGTGTCGGCCGAAAACAAATATGTGCGCCCCGAAGTGGTCGATAATGATGTGTTAGACATTAAACAAGGTCGCCATCCGGTTATTGAAAAGCAATTGCCCGTGGGCGAAACCTATATTGCCAATGATGTGTTTTTGGATAGCGAAACGCAACAAATAATTATTATTACCGGACCAAACATGGCAGGTAAATCGGCTTTGCTACGCCAAACAGCACTTATTACACTTATGGCTCAAATCGGATGTTTTGTGCCCGTGCAAAGTGCCCGCATTGGAGTGGTCGATAAAATTTTTACCCGTGTAGGTGCCAGTGATAATATTTCGCAAGGCGAATCTACTTTTATGGTGGAGATGAACGAAGCGGCCAGCATTCTGAATAATCTCTCGAATCGTAGTCTGATTTTGTTTGATGAGTTGGGACGTGGCACAAGCACTTATGATGGTATTTCTATTGCTTGGGCTATTGTGGAGTACATTCATGAGCATCCGAGCTGCAAGGCCAAAACGCTTTTTGCAACACATTATCATGAGTTGAATGAGATGGAAAAATCCTTTAACCGCATAAAAAATTACAATGTTTCGGTAAAGGAAGTGGATAAAAAAGTGATTTTCCTGCGTAAGTTAGTGCGCGGCGGTAGCGAACACAGTTTTGGTATTCATGTGGCCAAAATGGCTGGCATGCCGCAAAGCATTGTAAAGCGCTCCGAACAAATACTCAAGGACCTAGAAGCCGACAACCGACAAGCAACTGTTTCGAAACCAATAGGCTCCATTGCCGAACACCGCGAAGGGATGCAACTAAGCTTTTTCCAGTTGGACGACCCCGTATTGGAACAAATCCGTGACGAAATAAAAAACTTGGATATCAATAATTTAACTCCTGTTGAGGCTTTAAATAAATTGAATGATATTAAACGGATTATAAAGGGGAGATAATATAGCAAAAGTGCTCCAATTTTAACCATTCAAAAAACTCCTGATTTAAACAATTAAATCAGGAGTTTTTTAGTTTGTGATGTACTATTTTGTATTACAAATTGATTTTTTTTGAATCGTATTTGTTTCAGTTTTGTGTTTATTGCAGGTTAATCCTTCCTGAGTAGTAGTTTGTTTTGTTTTAGGCTCTCATAATTAATGTTTTAACTGTTTTAGGGTTGTTTAAAAGTTAATCATTTTGTAATATTGCTTATTTATCAATGCGTTAAATATTATAATTAATGTTAAACTCGTTGATTTGGTTTAATATTATAACTATATTTGCAAGCTATTCATTTTTAATTAATTACATCTGAATAATTATGCTTTTTTTGTAGCAATTATTGCTACATTGTTTTAACTAAAAGAACTTATAAAATTTAAACTTAATCAAGCTGTTTGAACCTAATGTCAAATCAAGTTGTTATACTTGTTGAACTGTATTAGTTTTTCAACATTTCATATTAAAAAATTATGAAAACATTTTACACAAATTTAAAATTTTGCTTGCTTGCTTTTTCCTTTATTGGAATAAGCACAGCTTCGCTTTTTGCACAAACTTTGATATCAGAAATTGGAACTTCCTATACGCAAGATTTTAACTCACTTACTTCAGCTGGGAGCTGGACTGATAATAGTACAATTGCGAATTGGTATACATTGAATGCAGATGGAAATCCAGCCAGTTCTTTTAGTTTAAATGATGGTACTGGATTAGTTGGAGGGTTAACTTCTTATGGGTCTATTGGTAGTCCTGATAGAGCAATAGGGTTTTTTCCATTAGGAAATATTGGAGATAAAATGTATGTTGGGTGGCGCTTTAAAAATACTATGCCTTCAACAACAATTAACTCACTTGTAATAACATGGACTGGTGAACAATGGAGAGACGAAGATACTAGTCCACAAAACATTAATTTGGTTTACCAAATA
Organism: uncultured Bacteroidales bacterium; assembly: GCA_903912795.1. GTDB lineage: Bacteria > Bacteroidota > Bacteroidia > Bacteroidales > Paludibacteraceae > Paludibacter. The sequence goes on along the minus strand of CAIWIS010000717.1, from coordinate 5,370 downwards.
TCAGGCTCTGCAATAACAACCATTAATCCTTTAAATCTTGAAAGTGCTTCTATGTTGTTTTCATCACCACAAAACACTGGAGCTCAAATTAGTTTAAATGGTAATTTGGCAGCTAATAGAGCTACAAACACACATATTATTAATGAGCCAATTGCTCCAGGTTCTGAAATTATAGTAGTATGGGAAACTACAGATTTGAATCCTAACCACTTGATGGCAGTAGACGATATAAGTGTAACTGCAAAAGCATCACAAACAATTTCCTTTACTACGCCTCCGATAAAAACTTACGGCGATGCTACATTTAGTTCAGGAGCATCATCGAACAGCGGATTAACTGTTTCATTATCAAGTTCAAATACACTTGTAGCAACAGTTTCAGGAGGCAACATTACAATTGTTGGTCCAGGTAAAAGTGATATTACTGCAACTCAGGCTGGAAATGGAAGTTACGATGCTGCAGCTGCTGTATTAAGGTCTTTATCAGTTAAGCCAAAAATACCAGTTACAATTGAAGCCACAAATATCACAACAACTTCATTTCAAGCTAACTGGACAGCCGATAATGGATTAAACGATGCGGGTACAACATATACAGTTCAATATGCAAATAATGTTAGTTTTACTGGAGCTCAAACAAAGGTATCTTCAGTAAAAAATGTTACTATAAATTCGCTTTCACCAAATACTATTTATTATTACAGAGTTTATGCCATTAATAACACTGTTGCCAGTTCGTATAATGTGGCATCCGCTATTACAACAGGTTCTGATTACCGTTCAAACGCCGATGGTGAATGGACTAATGGGAATTGGCAGATAGATTTAGGTGGAAATAATTGGAGTAATAATGCAACAAGTGCTATTGCTAATAGTATTGAAATCAGAAATAATACTTCTATAAATGCAGGCGGACCAATAACTACAAACTCATTGTTAATTAGAAGTTACGCCAAATTAACGACAGACGAACAGATATTAGTAACTAATCAATTGGTTATTGAGGTTGATGCATTAGGTAATTCAGGACAAATTTGGAATACAGGCAATATTACTCTTGGTCAAAATGCACGAATTATTGTACGCAAAACGTTTACAAATCCATTAAAGTGGCAATTTATGGGCTTCCCATTTACTGTAGCGTCGGCTGATGTATTTAATGGAGGTTCACAAACAGTATTAAATTGGGGTGATTTAGGCGGAGGTGGCGATTATGTGGTTCAACAATATAATGGAAATACACGTGCATCGGCTGGTTCAGCCAATTACTCGGGGCAAGGTATACATTGGGGCAATGTGTTAAACAAAACATTTACAGCCAACAGAGGATATATTATTTATAAAAATAGTGCAGGCACAATTGATTTCACTTCGAGGGGAAGTAATATTGGCAGCTTTTTTAGTATAAATGGAGCATCGGTTACTACCGACAGGCATAATTCTACCGAAGAACATAAAGATTGGAATTTAATAATTTCGCCTCTGTCCACGAAGTTTAATTTAGGTTCTACAAGCCCAGGTGCTACTTATTATGCTTATAATGGCACTAATTATTTACCTGCATTAACTGGCGAAGGTTTGGATGTGAAACCTTTTACATCATTCTTTTTGCAAGCTACAAGTGCATCACAAAGCTTTGCCGATGGTGGACGTAAAGTTTCAGCATTAACTGCCAAAGAAACACAGGCCGAAGTGGACGATATTTATTTGAACTTAAGTAATGGAAACTCGGTTTACGATGATGTAACCAGAATAAGACTACAAGATGGAGCTTCACCCGATTACGTAATTGGCCAAGATGCAGCTAAAATGTTTGGTATGGACGCCAATGTATCGTATTTATACTCCACTATAAATGGATTTGGTGCTGCTATTAATACTTTGCCAAGGTCTATATCATCGGTTGAATTACAAACACGATTTGCTGCTACAGGCAATTATAGTATTTCGATAAGCAATACGGATAAAGTTAATAACTACGCAGCTGTAATTTTGTACGATAAAGTAACTGGACGTAGTACCGATTTGCTTTCTACTGGAAGCTATGCATATACTACTAGCACTACAGGAACTACTAACCGTTTTAGTGTGCAATTTGCACCTAAAATTACAACTGGCGTTTCGGTGTCAACCGATGGTAAAATACAAATTTCGTCAACTGCAAATGCAGCTATTATTAATGGCTTAAGTGCTAATGCACAACTTGCAGTATACGATACAAGTGGAAAATCGGTATTTGTAGGTACTATCAGCAATGGTCAGGCTGTAAGTTTAAATAAAGGTTTGTATATTTTCGAAATCACAACACTTGACAAAACGACTCGAATTAAATCGTTTATAAGATAATTTTTCAATATGAGAACTTTAAAAATATTAGTTGCTATTGCTATTTTTTCGTTGGTTGCATTGCAAACTTATGCACAAATATTACCTCCTGATCCAGGTGGTGGAGGTGGAGGTGGAGCATCTGCTCCTCTCGATGGCGGTATCCTTTTAGCATTGTTGGCTGCGGGTGGTTTTGTAACATCTTTGTTTGCCAAAAAGAAGAAAAAAGATAGCTAGTAGATATTGTGTTAACAATGCAATTTATTAAACGAGTACAAGAAAATAAACAAATTCAACTGTTTTTGTTTCTTGTACTTGCTATATGTATATATTATTTTGCTAAATCAGTATTTGTAGCTACTCCACTCTACCAAGCTATTGAATTGATATATGCTAATTTGCTGGTTGCTACATTGAATTTTGTTGCTAACGGTTATACTGTAGATGCTGCAAACTCACTTTTACGAAATAATCAACTTGTATTTAGCTTTGATTTAATTCTAGTTATTAAATATTTTGTACTTGCATTTTTTGTTCTTTTTACTTTCGTCCGAAAGTTAAAAAGAACATTTTTTATTTACGTACTTGCTGTTGTAGCTTACTTTTTACTTACTAACGCACGTATATTAATCGAAACGTATACGCCCGTTGAATATCAAAGCTCTGCCGTTCAATTTGTTATAGGGTTGCGTTATTTGCTTATGTATGGTTTAATTCGTTACAAAACTAGCTTACATGAACTTACGCATACTATATTTGATAAAATTAACGAGAAGATAAGAGCTACATTCTATTTTTCGTTGAATATTTTACTCAGTATTATTGCATTACTGCCAGCCATTACAGGCTTGTTCGATTGGTTTTTGGTAGGTAAATGGAACTTATTTGTGCTTTATTTAACGAAGGCAATATTAGTTATCAGCAACTTTCTATTTTGGATAATTGGTTACGAACAAGCTTATGTTCAAGCTAAATTCATATATTTGGAAAATTATTGGTTGTTTTTGGATCAAAACTGCTTAGGTGTTGGTTTAATGTTTGTTTTTACGGGATTAATTTTTGCTATTCGAAGTCCTTTTGTAAACAGAATTTCGTATGTTCTTACCGGATTATTTTTGATTATTGTAATGAATGCTATACGTATAGTAATTATATTATTGTATATTTTTACAAACCAAATTCCTGCCAGTCAAATTGAGGATTATCACAATCAATCGAATAATATTTTTTACTTGGTAGTTTTTGTTATTATTTATTTTTATATCAATTGGTTTCAGCATATTCAGTTTCAAAAAAGAAAATTATCAAAATAATTACAAATTACTACAATTTATTCCTTTATACAAATAAATTCATTATCTTTGCTATCGATAGACTTTGATTTGTAAATAATATACATATTTATACGTTTTTAGTGCTTGTTTAATTACAGGCACTTTTTTTTGAACCGAAGTCGAATTAAATTATACAATTCTAATAATAATCATTTTTTGTAATCGCTATGCAACAAATCAAATTTTACAGCGGAGAAAACATTCCGTTGGAGTTACACAAAGTACGTATTGTACAAAAACTTAATCTTGTTCCTATCGAACGCCGTCTCGAAGCTCTTTACGAAGGTGGGTTCAACACTTTCCGTTTAAGCACCAAGGATGTATTCCTGGATATGTTAACCGATTCGGGTACCAATGCCATGAGCGACAATCAATTAGCTGCTATGATGCAAGCCGATGATGCTTATGCTGGTTCACAAAGTTTTATTCGCCTACAAACAGCTGTGAAAGATGTGTTAGGCAAAGATTTACTACTTCCCGTTCACCAAGGACGTGCTGCCGAAAGTATTATTTCAATAGCTTATGTAAAAAAAGGTAGTTTGGTTCCTATGAACTATCACTTTACAACTGCTATGGCGCATATTACACACAACGGTGGTAAAATTGCCGAATTGCTTTATCCTGAGGCTTATGTGATTAATTCGGATCATCCTTTTAAAGGCAATATGAATATTGAATTGTTGGAAGAAACTATTGTGAATCATGGTGCTGCCAATGTTCCTTTTATTCGTATGGAAGCTTCGACTAACCTCATTGGCGGACAACCATTTTCGGTTCAAAACTTACGCGATGTACGTGCTGTAGCTGATAAATATGGTATTCGTTTAATTTTAGATGCTAGTTTGTTGGGCGAAAATGCTTACTTGGTTTTACAACGCGAAGAAGAGTTTAAAAACTCGAATATGGCTGAAATTATTAGAACCATGACTGCGTTGGCCGACTTGGTTTATTTCTCTGCACGTAAAATATCATCTTCGCGTGGTGGTGGTATGTGTATGAACAGCATGGAGATTTATAAAGAATTGGAAGCCCTAGTGCCTCTTTACGAAGGTTTTACTACTTATGGTGGTATCTCAATTCGCGAAATTGAAGCCATGGCTGTAGGACTTTACGAAACGCAGGACGAAACCATGATTTGTCAAAGTCCTGGTTTTATTAAATATTTAGTTGATTCGTTGCACGAAAAAGGAATTCCGGTTATCAGACCAGCTGGCGTATTGGGTGCTCACCTCGATGCCATGCAAGTTTGTGCACATATTCCACAAACCGAGTATCCTGCAGGTGCTTTGGCCGCTGCTTTGTTCTTAATTTCGGGTGTTCGTGGTATGGAGCGCGGTTCTATATCAAACCAACGCGATGAGGATGGAAACGAAACGTATGCCGATATGGAATTGTTGCGTTTAGCAATGCCTCGCCGTGTATTTACTTTGTCGCAAGTTAAATATGTGGAAGACCGCTTAAACTGGTTGTATGACAACCGTGAGCTGATTGGTGGATTGCGTTTTGTGTACGAACCGCCTGTACTTCGCTTCTTTATGGGAGGCTTAGAGCCAACAAGCGATTGGCCACAAAAACTAATGGCTAAATTTAAAGCTGATTTTGGCGAAAGTTTATAAATCGCTGAATTTAATTGATACGAAGAGGCTGTCTCAAAAGGACAGCCTCTCTTTTTTTCGATTATGCAGCGACTTTGGGATATTCGCACTCAAAT
>CAIWIS010000716.1 GCA_903912795.1 uncultured Bacteroidales bacterium | reverse complement strand
CCTACAGGTATATTGCTTAGTTCATTTGCTTTAATGCTAAATGCTGTGGCATTTCCCGGTACAAAACCCAATCCAATCGGAGTGTCTAACAACATGTTTTTCATTCCATTGATAACTAATTTTTCAGTACCAACCTGTGTGTAAATCTCAGGAATCGCAATATCCTCGTTGCTTCGTTTTTGTGCATCGTACTGATCGAAAGCATCCAAAGCATTTGCATTAAAATACAGCACCGTTTCGTCGGTGTTGGTTCCGTTTGTCACTTGTAGACGTAACAGTTTTTGTGGCGTTTGACTTGGTGCTTTCATAATATTTCCGGCCACATCATTGTGCGAACGCATGTTATTATCCACCGCTATGCTTCCTGAACCTTCGGCATCTACACGAACCCAGAAAGCCTGCATTGGTGGAATATATCGAGTTACACTTGCTGGTACACCAATGCCACCTGCACCGTCAACCGTATTATACGTAAAGAATTTATAAACGCCACCAACTTTGGTACGAAGCCACATTGTATTCGATACATTAGTTTTAGTTACAGCGTTCCAGTCTAAGTACGAAGGATAGGGATTTCCTACCAAATTGAAGCCTGTTTTACCTGCTGTGCGAGTAAGATTTATAGAATGTGCACCTGTATTTACAACTCCTGTAAAAGCTACTGTTCCAGTTGTGCCGGTAACTGAAGGAGTACTGGTTGCCACCTGAATATAACCGCGTAGTTTATTGAGCGTATTGGCTTCCGGAGCTATCCATGTTCCGCTTGGTTCGTCGTAACAAACTACAGAAGTGCCTCTGCTGAGTAACGAACTTGCGCCCGAAGCCAATGGAATAGACATATACCAGTTGCGGCCAGCTTCAACATATTGTTGAACTGTGGCAGTTATTGCTTGCGGTGAACTTGTTGTATTGTCAACCAAAGTAGCTGTGCCGCTAGCATCACTTTGCAAAGTAACCGTGCCTGCTGTAAGCGTATTGCCCGAAGTTAATTCAAGTTGTGCACCAGGTGCAACGGTGATACTGTTCACTGTTTTGGCAGTGTTAATTGTTAGCTTGTTCGATGAAACCACCACATCACTTACCAGCGTTAATGTCATCGCAGAGATATTGGTTGCCGAAGAAATAGCAATATTATTAGTTGTAGCATGTGGTGTTACAGCACTTGACGCAGTACTTGCTGCACCAGTTCCCTGTGCATTGGTTGCAGTAACAGTGAAAGTATAAGCAGTTCCATTAGTTAATCCTGTAACCTTTAACGGACTTGATGCTCCAGTTGCAATACCACCAGCCGGACTTGAAGTTACCGTGTAACCAGTAATAGCAGAACCTCCAGTTACACTTGGAGCGTTAAACCCTACCGAAGCTTGTGCATTTCCTGCTGTAGCTACAACGCTTGTTGGTGCATCGGGAACCGTTATTGGTGTAACTGAATTTGATGCCAAACTAGCAGCACTTGTTCCTTGGGTGTTGGTTGCTGTAACTGTAAAAGTATAAGCTGTGTTGCTTAATCCGGTTACAATCAAGGGGCTTGATGCGCCTGTTGCTGTAAAACCTCCAGGACTTGAAGTAACTGTATAACCTGTAATGGCAGAACCACCGTTATTTGCAGGAGCAGTAAATGCTACAGAAGCTTGACCATTTCCGGCTGTAGCTACGATGCTTGTTGGTTTCCCCGGAACTGTTAAACAGGCATTTCCTACTGTATATAAGAATTTTTTTGTAACACTTTGTCCACCAGCATAAGCAAATTTGCATGCCACGGTAAACGTTGCACCAATAGTCTGGTTTGTAAATGTTTTGGTGTATTTTTTTCCACTCACAAGAGTCATTGCCGCCTCCGCAAATGATGGATTGTAAGTCCATGCATAGGCAACAATGCCAGTTCGTACATCCAATAGCTCAAAATCAACTTTAACGCTTGCAGTTGATCCAGAACCTGTTGTTGAAAAAGTGTAATTATACCCAGTTAAGAAGTCTGTATCTTGGAGTTTTTCAGTAGAAGTTCCCGAACATTCAGTATTTGTATTTTCTGTTGTAGTTGCAGTAACACTAATTGGATTATTAGCCGCTGCATTGTTACTTGCATCTTTAGCAACTACCGAGAAAGTATAATCAGTAGATGCTGATAGTCCCGTAATGATAAGAGATTTTTGAACGCCCGATGTACCTGTTGTGTTTACTACAGTTGGTCCAGAACCGTACGAAATTGTATAGCTTATTGAACCTGAATTATCAGTTGCATTCAGAAGCAATTCCACACTATTAAAAGTTACTGCACCAGTGGTTGCAGTAAATGCAGTTGGAGCTTCTGTATCTAAAGTCGTAAAATTGATTTCAGCACCATAGGCAGTACCGCTGCTATTCGTAGCATACGATCGAACATAGTATTTAACACCCGAGTTAAGGTTAGTTATATTACTTGTAAATGAGCCAGTACCACTACCATCTACAGTTTTTGTAGTTAAAACCACCGTTGGTGCTGTAAGTGTGCTCCAAACAATACCACGTGCTGTAACACTACCTCCTCCTTGAGAAGTAACATTACCTCCACTTACAGCCGATGTTGTTGTAATGGAAGTAGCTGCAGTAGTGGCTGCAAGTATCGGCGGATTTGCAACAGTTAAAGAAATATCGTCATAATAGATTGCTGCAGTACTACTTTGTGCAGCCATTAGGAAACCAATCTGAACATTAGCGTTTGCAGACGTAGATGTAAATGTAGATGTAAAAGTTTGCATGGTTGTAGTCAAAGTATACTGTTGTCTGAATTGATCACCCCAAGTCCCCACATTTTGAATTGCAATAGTTATGTTTCTGTTTGCTGCAGCTCTGGCTCTGAAAGTAAGAGTGTATTGAGTGCTAACGGTAAATGACAGACTTCCTTTTACTAACTGAGTGTCCCAAAGATTTCCGCCAGAGTTTGTACTACTAATGAAGGCTTCTCCGGAGACAACTGAAAAGTTATTCCCGGTCCAACCTGTTGTTCCACTTGCAAAATCACCATTCGCAATTAGATTTTGTGCCTGCACCATTCCTGTTGAAGCGGCTAATAGAAGTAAAGTAAAAGCAAGATTCCGGAAATGAGAACTCGGCGAAATACCGATTGCTACATGAGCAAAGCGTTTTAACGAATTTTCCCAAGCTACATAAGCTGCTGTAATAAGACGTGTTTTTTTTGATTTCATTGTATTGAATTTAATTGATTAATAGTTAATTAACACGAAAAAGACAAGGAATCGAAATAATATTATGCTGGCATAAGAATACTTATAGATTTGAGATTATAGTTTTACAAATTTTTGAGTTGTCGTTTGCCCGTCGGCCAATTTTACGGTAACAAAATAGTTTCCGGAAGAAATTGTGCTTATATCAATCATTTTCTCACGACCATTAACTGTAACTGTTTGGATTAATTTCCCGACTAAATCACGCACAATAACCTGACTAATTTCCGATTGTGCCGAAATATTTAGTTGATTGAAAGCAGGATTAGGAAACAAATTTAATCCCAATAGCTGATGGGAAGACAAGGCCGAAGGCCCTGTTGAAAAAGCTATGTCGTCGAAATAATAAGTTGAATTGACACTGCCATCGCCCTTAGTTCCAAAATCGAAAAAGAAAACGATTTTATTGTCATTGTTATTTACCGGAGGAAATAGCGTAGGTGAATTATAGTCAAAAGTCAATTCCACCCATTCGTTTGCTTTGCTTATAACGGCATCTGTTTCGAAAGCACCATTATCAAAGTCGGTAGGGCTGCCTTCAAACTTCAACATTAATTTTTTACCCGCAACTGGTGCCCAAACCTTTACTTTTACAATTTTATTGTTCGCAAAACTGATTGGACCAGCCATTGTAATCACGCTTCCAGCATACGTTTCCCCAGGACCCTTAACCAATTTTACCACCGTTGCGCTTTGGTTAATCCCCGTACGAAATGGATTGGCAATAATACTAGTTGCTGCGCCACCGAAATCGACAAATGGATAAGCTAATGAAGTAGATTCGAAAGTTAATGGTAAAACGGGTAAATCTTTGATAGGCTCGGTGCCAGCCGACTGTGTAACATCATCGAACAAATAGGTTGAATTAGGTCCACCATTGCCTACAGTGCCAAAATCGAACATAAATACTACCTGATTATTCAGATTGTTTACAGCCTCTGCCGAAAAGTCGAAAGTTAACTCTTCCCACACATTTGCAGTAGTAATTGG